>NZ_JBXKJL010000297.1:0-3336 GCF_056994735.1 Geomonas sp. | reverse complement strand
ATTGATAAAATTGATGAAGCATTAAGTAACATATCAGTTAATGTGAAAATCTTTGGAGCTAAAGGTGATGGAATAGCAGATGATACACAATCAATTAAAGACGCAATGCTGTATGTCTATAATAATGGTGGTGGAATTGTTTATTTCCCTAAAGGAACTTACCTATACTCTTCTACGCTAGAGCTTTACAGCAACGTTACGCTTCAAGGAACAGGAGATACATCAATTTTAAAGACTAATAAGGACAACTTTACTTATCTTTATTACACAAATCCCGGAGTAATTATAAATAAGAATCCAAAGCTTGATTTTACTAATTGCGATATAAACATAAAGGTTGAAAGATTAAAGTTTATATTTGAAATAAACACAATAGACATAGGTTCTTTATTTAGACTTAGTGGAATAAAAGATGTAAGTTTTGATAAATGCAGCTTTGAAGTTATTTCACCTTCTAACAAAGGACACAATGCAGTGATAGATTTTTATTCAGCTTGGGAAAATGCAAAGGTGCATAATTGCAGCTTTAATATTTCAAGTCAAGCTACAGTTGGTGGTTGCATATGGATACAAAACAAGTGTAATAGTGCTGTTATAAGCAGAAACGCATTAATAAAAGACAACTTGTTTATATCAAATGCAAAAGATGAACTTGTTGCAACTTATGGTTATCTTGGAGAGGTAAGAGAAGTTACAGTAAGAGATAATAAATTCCAAAGAATCTCTAACTCTCAAAGTGGAAGTATTTTAACTGCAATGTCTAACGATTCATATAGTGGTGGTTCAGCAACATATTCTAAGTTAGAAAATGTAAAATATTTAGATAACTATATTATATGTGACATACCGAATTGTACTATAGATGGACTTATAAGAGTTGGACTTACGGCAGATGTTAATTCGGCAGTGAATATACTTATTGATGGCAATACTGTACAAGCAGCTTTCTCTGGAAGCGGAACAGGAATAACCAATAAAAAATCAAACAGGCTTAAAATAACAAGAAATACAGTTATAAACACTGGTGTTAAAGGAAGCACCATAGGTATCAATAATTATAGTGGAGACACATCAAATACTGTAGATAATGAAATTGTAGGCTTTAACACAGGTATACAACAGGGAGAACTTATAGCGTTAAACAGAATTACCGATACTACAATAGGAATATCAGCTTCAAGAAACATATCTAAAAATATTCTTAAAACTTGTATTGGAACTGGAATACAGGTAGTAGGACTTGGACAAACAATATTTCCTGTAATAGAAGGTAATTTAGTTGAAATGTTAAATGGTGACGCTGTAGCTTGTATAGCACTAACAGCTAACTCTTTTCCAATGGCCAATCCTAAAGTGGTAAATAATTACTTGTATGCTCCTAAAGATGGAACATTAGCATGTAAGGGAGTTACTAAGCCGGGTTCAAACAGTGTGTATAAACCTGTTGTATCATTCAATGAAATATACACTCCTGCACTAGAAATAGATATTGATTGTTATAGAGAAAGAAATACTTTCGCTTATGATGTAATAGATACTGTAAGAGCTACAATTCCAGACGCTAATTTCAAGGCTCTTATAGGACAAATAGTACAAAGCTCAACTCCTAATTCTTTAGGTGCTATGGGTTGGATTAAAAAAGAAGACAGTACATGGCAAAAGTTCGGAGCATTAATAGCATAGGAGGTAATTAAATGACTTTTATAGAGATTATAAACCTCGTAAAAAGAAGAATAAACGAAACAGAAGTAGATGAACAAATAGACGCTTTAGTTAAAGACGCTGTTAATTACGCTTACATTTATGAGATACCTAAATATGACAAAAGAGTTGCTAATGCTTTTGTTCCTGTAATAAATGGATTAGCAACTCTTCCAGAGGATATAGATTCTGTAGTTTCTATATCTCCTGTACTTATAAATGGAGAAAAGAGAGTAGGCAATGTAATAGTTACAAGTAGAAAAGTAACCTTTACTGTACTTTATACAACTGTTCGTGAAGAGCTTGTAAATGATACAGACACTCTTGATTTGTCTCTTAAATTTAAACATCTGTTATGCACCTATGCTTCATATATATACTGGCAGTACAAGAAGAAAACAAGCATAGCAAATATGTTCTTAGAACAATACAATATGCAAACCATGAGACTATTTGAAGAAGATAATCTTGGAGAAGAAACTGTATACGATAGTTACGGTTCTTCTGAAACGGAGGAATAATTATGGCTTACAAAGCACCAGAAATAAATATATCAAATACATTAGGCGGCATGAATCAGCAGCTTGATGAAAAGCTTATAAAACAAAATGAAGCTGTACTTGTGCAGAACATAGATATAGACAAGGGTGTTTTGTCTAGCAAGAAAGGAGATAGTGTCTATTATGACACTTCTCTTAATTCTTCTCTTCAAAGCATTATGGCTTTCTACAACAAAACAAGCTCACATCTTTTATATGTATCTGATGGAAAGGTATATGAAAAAGGAAAAGGAGAAATAGATAACAGTTTTACAAGCAATATGTTTGACGCTGTAAATTTTCAAGATGAAGACAAGAACATAATAATATATACAAATGGAAAAGACCCTGTAAAGATGTATGATGGAACGTCTGTAAGAAGCTTAAAAAACAGAAGAGCTGTATACAGCGAAGTAGACGATTCTTTACTTGGATATATAGATGGAGAAGATGTAACGCAAACAGTAAAGACAGAAGAAGAATGTACATCACTAGCTCCTAAAGGAAAACATATAGAGCTTCACTACGATAGAATATGGATAACAGGTAATGAAGACAATCCAGATATGGTTTACTTTACAACAGCAAACAGGCATGGTTGGGATATTGACGATTGGACAGCCCCTATAAAAGAAGGAGAAGCAAATCAGCATGGCGGCTTTATAAACTGTGCTAGTTGGGACGGAGGTAAGGTAATAGGTCTTAAAGTTATCTTTGATGACATAGTAATATTTAAAACAAAGAACATGTATAAACTCTTTGGTACATATCCAGGAAATTATCAGAAGGTAGAACTATTTTCTAGTGAAGGAGCTATATCGGACAGGTCTATAGTTAAAGCACACAATAAAGCTTATTTCGTAGCCTATGAAGGCATATTTGTATACGATGGTACTAATGTACTGCCTGTGTCAGATAAGATAAAGGACGTATGGAATAACGTTAACAAGAGTGCTTTAAATAATGCTTGTGCAATATTCTATGACAATAAATATATACTTGCTGTTCCAGAAGGAAGCAGCACTGTAAACAATCTTATAATAGAATATAACGTACTTACAGGTGCAATATGTCTTGTTCGTAATATAGAAATTAA
>NZ_JBXKJL010000296.1:0-1922 GCF_056994735.1 Geomonas sp. | reverse complement strand
CACCGAGGAAGTCCAAGGGCTTATCGATTTTCGACTTGGGCGGCTTGGACCGGGCGATCGGTTGGTCCTGCCAAGTTCCGAGGCCAAGTACGAGGATACACTCATGGAGCCTGCCTCCGGGCCGGGCCCCGATGGGACAAGCCAGTTGCGTCTTGATTTACTGCGGACCGCAGTCGAGACGTACTTGAAAATCGCCTATCCCTCGGGGCAAATTCCTGATGCCGTCCGTCGGCGACTAGTCTGGCCGGACGTTCTGGCCATGGGCGATCTCTTGACAAAACCGCCATTCGAGCGGGCTGGCAGGCTGCCGGGACACCAGACGTCTATCTTCGCTTTGAGACTGGGGAATTGGCGTTATCCGCACATGAAGTTACAGATTCAACCCTGGTCTAACTCGGCTGGCTTCATGCTCTCGGTCAACACTCATGACCAGGTCGCGGTTCTGGACATAGGAGCTGCCGACACCGAGGCTTTCCGCGAATTGCAGGCGGAAAACCAGCGGCTCAAAGAGACCATTGAGCAGGCGTGGGATGAGGCGGGCTTACCCACGTTTTTGCGCTATCTGCGCGAATACATTCAGAGCCGATCGCAAGATCCTGCCTGAAAGCTAGCTCGGTCGGATCGATCCGGGTGCACAGCGCGGCCTGTGGGCCGCAACCAAAGTGGTGAAAAATGACGTTGCTCCGGTTAGGTTTCCAGGTGGATACAGGCCTGAGACACCCAGCCGGAGGCAATATCATGGAGTCTTTTCTAGCCCGCCACCAGTCGCAGATACAAGGGACTATCAGCGGATTCGACCGCCTTCGTTTCGTGGGTCAGATGCGTATGTTGTCCTTCGTCGAGGGCCTTGTCGGGTTCCTTTCCAGAGCGGGCGTGCTTCTGAAAGACTTCGGGGAATACGTCGAGAACCTGAGTAACCAAATCAAGCAAGCCACGATCCGGATGGCTGAATCAACTCCCACCGGTCGCGTTCATTACTTGGCTTCCAGCGAGCAAAGCAAAGAAGAGTTTGTCCGTCGATTACCTCCACCCCAGACTGAAACCGGTCTGGTCGCTGTGCTCAGTTGCGTCGAGCCGTGCAGGTCGTATGTCATTCGGCGCAACGCCGCGACCAAACACCTGGAACTGAGGTCGGCTCAGCGCAAATGCCTTCACTACTACTTCTATCTTGTTCATCCCCAGTTCGGCCCAATGCATGTTCGGCTCCAGACCTGGCTGCCCCAGAAGATCTACATTTGCCTCAACGGCCGCGATTGGCTGGCACGACAGCTCGATGCCGAAGGGATCGGTTACCTGAAAAAGGACAACGCGTTCGTGGCTATCGACGATTTTCCCCGGGCACAGGCATTGCTCGATGAGCAATTGAAGGTCACCTGGCCGCTGGCCCTCGATGCTTTGGTCCGGGAGTTTCATCCTGTGCACGCCGAACGGTTCGGCTCCGCTGCTCCACAGCCCTACTATTGGACAGCGGAGCAGAGCGAGTGGGCGACCGACGTGATCTTCAACTCACCGCGGGCCCTGGCTGAGTTGTATCCTCGGCTCTTGCACCATGGAATCACGACCTTCGGCAGCCGTGACGTGCTCAAGTTCCTGCAGCAGAAAGTCCCCGCACAAGGAGGCTTTCATGGCCGCTTCGCGGGGGAAGTGGTCAGCGACCTCAAATCGCGTCCCGAGGGAGTACGGATCAAGCACTCCTGTGGCCAGAATAGCGTGAAGATGTACGACAAGCAGGGGCAAGTGTTGCGCGTGGAGACGACCATCCACGACCCGAGGGGCTTGAAGGTCTATCGGCCTGTTGCCGATGACCCTGGAGGACCGTCGCGTTGGCAACCATTGCGCAAAGGGATTGCCGACCTCCACCGGCGTTGCGAACTGTCCCAGGCGGCCAATGAGCGCTATCTTGAGGCCCTGGGAGCCGTCGA
>NZ_JBXKJL010000295.1:0-1655 GCF_056994735.1 Geomonas sp. | reverse complement strand
GAGAGGCCTTGGGGGCAGGATTGTAAGATTGGAAGTTGACGGTATGAGCCGGGGGTAGGGCTCAGGCATGCATATGCGCTCTGAAAGAAGAGGCGCTGGCGGGAGGCTCTGCGGTAGGTAGGTCAACACTGTTGATCTGCATGGTCGTATGTCGAGGATTTGCGAGGAGTCGATTGGAAGGGAGGTAATGGCGGAAGCACATGGGAATCGAACCCACCAGGGAAGTTTCTCACCCCCCTCACCGGTTTTGAAGACCGGGCGGCCCACCAGCGACCGATGTGCTTCCATTGTTTTTTCGCCGACAGCGGCACCCCTCCCAGCCTCCCCCTCAGGGGGGAGGCGTATCTGACTGTCCTCTCTTCGGACTCCGGAGAATTACCCCTTTTCGATCTTCGCCTTCTCCTTAAGCTCCTTCAAAAACGCCGGAAGCTCGGCGCCGATCTTTTGCCGCTTCAGGTACTCGACGATCTTCTCCTTCACCTCGTCGAATTTCTCGGTCTTGGCCGGGATCTTCTCGACGACCTTGATGATGTGATAGCCGAACTGGGTCTCCACGACCTCGCTCAGCTCTCCAGGTTTCAGGGCGAAGGCCGCTTTTTCGAAGGGCCCGACCATCTCGCCCTTGCCGAACCGGCCCAGATCTCCTCCCTTGGCGGCGCTGGGGCAGCCCGATTCTGCCTTGGCCAGGGCGGCGAAGTCCTCTCCCCCCTTGGCGCGCTTCAGGATGGCCTCGGCCTTCTCCTTCGCCTGTTTCTTTTCCTCGGCGCCGGCCCCCTCCTTCACCGTCACCAGGATGTGGCTCGCCTTGACGCTCTCACCCTTTTCAAAGTACCTGGCGCGGTTGTCGTCGTAGAACTTGCGGGCTTCTTCCTCCGTTACCTGCGCCTTCCCGCCCAGTTCCTTCTCGACCAGGTGGTTGATGGCGATATCGCGGCGGGTGAATTCCTCCACCTCCTTGGTCGTCATCTGCAGGGATGCCAGCGCCGCATTGTCCTCCGCTTCCGTGGCATACCTCCGGCGGTTCTCGGCCAACTGCTGCTCGACTTCCTTCTCCAGCGCCTTTATATCCGCAGCCTCGGCCGCCTGGTAGAGGAGCTCTGAGCTCACGAGCTGCTCCAGCACCTGTTCCTCCGCCTTCTTCAGCAAGGGGGGGGGCATCTGGGGGGTGCGGTTCTGGCTTAGGGCGGCCTTGAGCGTGCGCTCCACTTCCTTTCTGATGATCGGCTTGCCATTTATCTTCACCAGGACGTCTTCGGGGGACTGCTTGGCGAGTTCCGGGGCGGTAGCTTTGACCGCGTTCTCCTCCGCCAGCGCGTGTCCGGAGGGGATGGCGGCCAGGAGGAGGGCGGCGAGCGTAGTGGCGGCAATTTTCTTGCAATGCGGCATCTGGAATCTCCTTGTCAAAGTGTCCCCTCCGCTTTCGAGCCGAAGCGCTACAGCGCGAGGCTCGTCAAGGGAGGGGGGCGTTGTCCGAAAAGGGCCCGGGACTTTCGCCCCGGGCCGGATTTGCTGCCTTGTTTCAATTGCAGTTGTTACGGCAGCTTACTTCGGTACGGTCACCTTGAAGGCCTTGGAATTGACCAGGGTGGTTCCGTTGAAGAGCTGGATGGTGGTGGTGTACCTGTAGTCTCCGCTGCTGATCTTGAACTTGTCGA
>NZ_JBXKJL010000294.1:0-3473 GCF_056994735.1 Geomonas sp. | reverse complement strand
AGCGCCGGAGGATGGCCCTGCAGGAGGGATACGTCGAATTCCGTGGAAGGTTGGTGGAATCCGAGTCCTATCCCCTTCATATACGCTTCCTTGCGGGTCCAGCAGCGATAAAAAGCTTCGATCTGCCCGCTCTCCGGCAGGCTGAAGAGCTCTTCCTGCTCACGCGGTGAAAAATAACGCTCGGCCATGGGACGGAATTCCAGATCCTGCCGCACCTGCTCGAGATCGATGCCGACCTCCCTTCCGCGACTGAGTGCCACGAGCAGGTAATCACCTGCATGTGCCACGCTGAAAGTGAGCCCCCCCGACCGGGTCTTCAGTCTTGGCTTCCCGAATTCCCCTTCACAGAGTGTGACCCCCGAAGGTTCCTCACCCAACTCGGCTCCCAGGATTTCCCGCACGATCCCGCGTCCCGCGAAGAATCTCTCCCGCCGCGCCTTGTCCAGCAACCTCTTCCCACGGTGCAATTCATCTTCGCTGAGAAAGGTCCGCAGCCGTGCCAGTTCGGCCTCGTCAACCACAAGTGAGGCGAGCCTTGTATCAAGCGGGCCCCCGATCATCTCGCGTCCCTGTCGAACCACTCCTTGAGCCGCCTCAGACCTTCCTCGATCGATACCGTCGGCTGGTATCCCAGATCCCTTCTTGCCGCCGAAAGGTTGAACCAGTGCGCGGTCGACAACTCCTTCGCCGCGAACCTGGTCATCGGCGGTTCCCCTGACAGGCGGAAGATCTTCCAAAGAGCCTCGCAAACGTTGCCGACTGCATAGGCAAGCCCCGGCGAAACGGTACGGGTTACCGGTGGAACTCCCGCCGCGGCAAGGATGCGGTTGACCATCTCCCAAAGGGGGAGGGGCTCACCGTTGGAGATGAAATAAGCCTTCCCCGCCAATGGCGCGCCAGGCGCCAGCCTGTCGGCAGCATTGAGGTGGGCGAGTGCGGCGTTTTCGACATAAACGGTATCGACCAGGCAGGGCCTGCTTCCTATCCGCCTCAGCTTCCCGGCGCGCCCCTTGGCCACGATGCGCGGCACAAGGTGGTTGTCGCCCGGCCCCCAGATTAGATGCGGACGCAGCGAGACAGTGGCCAGCGTCCCGGAGTTGGCCGCGAGTACCGCCTGTTCCGCCAGTGCCTTGGTCTGCGGATAGAAGGCCTCGAAATGGCCGGGATAGGGGAGCCGTTCATCCCCCCCCTCGACATCGGAGCCGTCGAAGACGACGCTGGGCGAACCGGTGTAGACCAGGCGGGGGATGGAGTTGAGCAGGCAGGCGGCGATGACGTTCCCGGTCCCGACCACGTTCGCCCGGTGGTATTCCTGGTAGTCACCCCAGATTCCTGCCTTGGCGGCGACATGAAAGACGATGTCGCATCCCTTGGCCGCCTCGGCGACCGCGCCGGCGTCGGAGAGGTCGCCGCAACTCTGCTCGACGCCGAGTGCGGTCAATTCCTGGTAGCCACCCCTGGAGAAGCTGACGACCTGGTCGCCGCGGGCCAGTAGCTGCCGCACGATGGCCGATCCGAGGAAGCCTCCGCCGCCGGTGACGAGCGCTTTCATTTCAGGTTCTCCGCCGCCCACACGGCCAGTTTCTCCCTGAAAATCTTGGCGTTATGCCGGATATCGACCGGGAAGGCGGGGTGGAAGAGGATGGTGTCAATGGAGTGGGTATGGATATGGTCGCGGGCGATGGCGAGAAGTTCCTCCCGCACCGTCTTCTCGTCGACCGTCAACCCTTTTTCCAGTTCGACGCACAACACCGGCTTCTTGTCGCCCGGGGTGCCGACGCCGACCAGCGCGCTCCTGTAGACCTGGGGATGGGTATTGAAGACCGCTTCACAGGGTATGGTGAAGAGGGGGCCGTTGGCGGTCTCGACCCGGTGGGACTTGCGGCCGCAGAACCAGACTCGTCCGTCTTCGTCACGCCCGCCGAGATCGCCCATGCGGTGGAAGAAGGAACCGGTCTCGGGATCCAGGATCTTTGCTGCGTGGTCAGCCTCGGGACGGTTGTAGTAGCCCCGGGTTACCTGCTTCCCCTGCACGATGATCTCGCCGATCTTACCGGTCGGCACCCGCATCGACTCGTCATAGTAATAGACCGGATCGTCCGTTATCTCGATCACTTCCAGCCGGATCCCCTCGACGGGATAGCCGACACATACGCCGCCGCCGGCGTCGGTGATCTGCCGCGTGCTGCCCAGGATCTCGCTGCTCCCGATGGAACAGACGGGAAGGGCTTCGGTGGCGCCGTAGGGGGTGAAGACCTCGACGCCGGGATTGAGCATGCTGGTGAAGCGCTCCAGGACTGCCGCAGGAACCGGCGCACCGGCGGAGATCGCCCGCTTCAGCGTGGGGAGCTTTACGTCGTGCTCGACACCATATCTGCTCACGCGGTTGATGAGGGCCGGCGAGCCGAACATGGTGGTGACGCCGTATTTCTGGATGGCACCGATGATCTTGACGGGGTCTACCGAGCCCGGCCTGGTGAAATCCATTTCCGGGATCACGGCGGTCATGCCGAGCGCCGGTGCGAAAAGGGCGAAGAGCGGGAAGGTGGGGAGGTCGATTTCCCCCGGCTCGATGCCGTAGACTTTGCGCAGAGCCTCGACCTGTGCCGCGAAGTTGCCGTGGCTGTAAACGGCTCCCTTCGGCGCACCCGTGCTCCCGCTGGTGAAGAGGATGGCGGCGACGTCGTCGTGCTGCGTCGGTGCCAGTTGGAAGGGGAGGTCTTCCGGAGTTTTCCTGATGATGGCGGAGAGAGTGGTGCCGCCCCAACCGAGGCGCGGGCCGACGGTGACCAGGCTGCGGAGGGACGTCTTGCCCCAGCCGAAGATGAGGCGGGCTATGTGGGCCTTGGGTATCCCGATGAAGGCATGCGGCTGCGCTTCCGCCATGCAGGTTTTCAGGTTCCTGATGCCGAGACCCGGATCGATCAGGACAGGAACGGCGCCGACCTTGAAGAGGGCGAAGGTGAGGGCGAAGAACTCCGGGCTGGGAGTGACCATGAGAACGGTGCGCACGCCGCGGCAGATGCCGACTCCGATCAGTCCACAGGCGATCCTGTCGCTCAGCTTGTCCAGTTCGGAGAAGCTCATGCGGCGGTTTTGCCGGGGGAAGATGATGGCCGTCGCCTCCGGCTGTCGCCTTGCCATCTCGGGCAAGTGTGCGGCGATATTTACCAACTCACGGTTAGACATTCGGTTCCTTTTGGGTATCCGTCTGTTTCAGAAACTCTTCGTCCATTCCCATGGTGAACGCAGGGAATATCTTCCCCCGGGGCTGCTTAGTCCCCTTGTTAAGCTGCTTAGTCCCCCCTTGTTAAAGGGGGGGGTAGGGCAGCGTTGTCCGGTTAGCTACTTGCACCTGCCCATTTCTCCACAGTTCAAGCTCCCCCTCGCCCTCCGGGAGAGGGTCGGGGTGAGGGAAGCCCGTATCTCCGAGGCACTTGCCCTCACCCCTGCCCTCTCCCATAGGGAGAGGG
>NZ_JBXKJL010000293.1:0-32239 GCF_056994735.1 Geomonas sp. | reverse complement strand
GAGTAGGTGGTGAGGGTGTCGAAGTTGGGATCGCCGTCCTCGTGCAGGGTCGCGGTGGCGCCGGCTCCGCCGTTTCTGGAGTTGTGGCAGGTGATGCAGAGAGCGCCGCGGCCTACGCCGCTGGCGGAGAAGCCGGAGGGGAGCAGGGTGGTCGTGCCGTCGAAGAAACCGCCAGGCTGGTAGTCGCCGCGCAGGAAGACGATGGCCCCTTCAAGACCGGAGGACGTGCCGGGGTTGTGGACCTGGTGGCAGGTCTGGCAGGTCTGCGGCTGGACGTTGTTGGTGCGCAGCCAGGAGAGCGCTGCGGTGTTGGCTGCGTTGAGATTCCTGGACGGGCTCATGGCGTTGCCGCCGGTCCCCTGGAGCTGCTGGATCCAGAGCGGGAAGGCCTGGCCGCTATGGCAGCCGGCGCAGGAGGTGTTCACCAGGCCGGTGGTGCTGGAGATGCCCTCGCCCATGGCGGTTGCGAAGTCGCCGTGGCCGCTGACCCTCCACTCCTGGAAACGGCCGTGCCGCAACGGCTCGCCGTGGCACTTGCCGCACATGTCGGAGGAGACGCTCATGCGGGCGTCGATGGCGTTAAGCACTCCTTGGCCGTGGGCTCCGCCGTCGCCGTTGGGGCCGTGGCAGCTTTCGCACTGGACCTCGGACTTGCGCAGTACCTGGTCAAAGCCGACGAAGAAGTTCGGGAAGTTGGCCCGCCAGGCGGCGTCGGTGAAGCCGGTGGCGCGGGCTATGTCACTGAAGCCGTTGGACTTGATGGCGCTCGAGAACTGGCTGAAGCCGACCGAGTGGCACCGGGCGCAGCCGTTCAGCGTGTAGTTGCTGGGGAATTGGGTCATGGCCTTGACCATGATGTGGCGGTGTCCGCTGCTGGTCCAGATGTTGAAGACGTTGTTGATCTGGGTGGTGTCGAAGAACTGGACCGGAGTGGTCGCAGTGCTCCCCTTGTACGGGGTGGCGAAAGAGGCGTTGCCGGTGGTGTGGCAGCTCGCGTTGGAGCAGGCGGTGTCGACCACGCCGAGCGGGTCGCTGTTGGCGGCCGGGGTCAGGACACCGACGTAGGTGCCGGCATAGATGGTGAGCGTTCCGCCCGAGCCGGTCTCGGTTACGACGTAGGTGCCCGGCGCGTCGGGGATGAAGCGCGGGAACCTGGTGGTGGCGTCGAAGAGGGTGGTGACGTTCGAGCCGGTGGGCGGCGCGATGGTCCAGCTGTAGCTGTTAAGGAGCCTGCCCTGGATGACGACCGGCTGGCCGATCGGGACGTTCCTGATGCCGGGGTTAGGCACGAACGGCAGGGTGTTGGAGGGCGAGGTGCCGGTAACCACGGTGCTGAAGGTGCTAAACGGTGCCGCGTTCCCTATGCGGGAGAAGACCTTGAACGGGGTGGCGGCAGCCTGTTCGGAGGCAAACGGGACGATGGGAAGAACCTGCAGGCGGTCGAGGGTTTCAAAGTCGGGCACGTCGAAGTCGTTCTGATCGGCGATCGGGTCGTGGCCCGGGGGGTAGACACTCTGGCGAACCTTGGCGAACTCGGCGACCGCGCTGGTCAGCGCGGTGTCGCTCGGCTTGTGGAGCTTGGCGGTCGGGCCGGTGGCTATGAGGTTGCCGTTGGCGTCAGTCCAGGTAATTACCGTGGTCTGCCCGACCAGGGCCGGATCGTTGACCAGGGTGGTGGCGGTAACGGTCGCCGTGGTCCGGTTGTTGAAGTTGGTGTTGGCCACGTTGATGACCGCGGCCGAGGTCTGCACCAGCGCGACGGTGGGCAGGGTGTTGGTCTGGGTGGCAACCACGGTGGCGCTCTGGGTCTTGGAGGCGTAGCCGGCCTTGGTGTAGACCAGGGTATAGTTGCCGTTGGGAAGCGTCAGCGAGTAGTTGCCGCTGGCGTCGGTGGAGGCTGCTGCCACGCCCTGCACCACGGGGGTCGGAGTCACCGTTACCCCGCCAAGATTGTGCGGCGGGAAGGCGGTGTCGGTGACCTTGCCTGTCAGCGTCCCGAAACTGGTGCCGTCCAAGCCCCTATCACCCTTGTCACCCTCGCAGCCGAACATGATCACCGTTAGCAAGAGGATAGCAAAAAGTGACAGGTGCTTAAGCATCTTGCGCATGTGATGTCTTCTCATCTAGGCTCTCCTTTGTCGAATAGATACACCCGAAACTGCCGTACCTTTTAGGTGCTCCTATCAAGGCTCCGTGGCCACTAGGAGCTGTCATAACCCTTCCTGATCATTTGACCTCACCTCCTGATCATTTATTAGAAAAATATAGTTAAGTAAAGTAGCATCAATTGGCCGATTGGCAAGGCCTGTTACGTCTTTTTTGGTCCTGACGGGGGGTGGGTTACGGCGGATGAGCGCGGCGATAATGAGGATTGCCTCCGCGTAACCGCCCCGCCCATTAGGGAATATTATGTTGAGCGCAAGGGGGCGGGTGATTTAGAATGGACTTGTAGGTAGTTGTTTTGGTGATGTTCAGGGGGTGAGTGCGGGTGTCTCGAAGAGCGTGACGGAGTCATCGGTATGGGAATCTCAGTAATATTCGCCAACGGGGAGGAGAGGCTGGTCCCCGCCTACATGCTTGATTATCTCATTCGTGAGAAGAGGATCGTCGCTTTCTTGAGATCGGACGGTTGGGTACAGATCGGGCGGGATCCGATCAGGAAGGCCCAGCATCCCCTGACCAAGTCGGGCAACAGGTGGAACGATTTCCTCTTCAAGCGCCAGGCCATCTGACTCACTCCTGCAAACGAGGAAGGCAACTCCTCTTCCTGCCACCTAGCCGGGAGGGGAGTGCCGGCCCGAACGTCATCAGCAAGCCCTCCTTGGCTCGCTGCTCCGCCGCTCGATTTTTCCTGCCTGACCCGGCCGGTAAAAGGCCCTCATTTCCCCCCTCCATTTTTATCTCCCGCTGTTGACTTTCGATATTCCCCGAATAGAATCGTATACATAACTTTTTGCCTCTATTTATTAGTAGTTGCCGCTGGAGCCGCTACTCTGAGCATCCGGGGCGAAGACGGGAATCGTGAGTCATACCGCTAAACGGCGCGTATGATTTTTTGATGTGCATATAATGAGCGGAGTGGGGGCGTCATGGCGAAGATAGAGAACGACGAGAAGGGGTTTACCTGCGAGTGCGGGCTGCGCAACGACTATCCGAACTATGTTCAGGATCACTGGAGCGTCAAGCTCGTATATTCATGTTCCTGCCAGAGACAGTACATCCTCTACAAGGGGACGGTCACCAAGACCTCCCGGGGAACTCCCGAAATCTGTGACGACGAGGCCTTCGGCGACTAGACTTTCCAGTGACAGAAGATCCAATCCCAAGGAGGCGGGGGATTCCTCTTCCGCCTCGACGCCAGCTCTTTCCCCTTCGTGCACATAAATGGTGCGGGACGCTTCGCCCTGCAAGGAGCGCCGCTGCCCCTGCATCGCTTAAAGGAGCGGTTCCCCCTCTGCACTGCCTCCGGATACCGGCCTCCGACCAGACACCCTCCGGTGCCGCCATTCCTCTGCCGGGTTCCCGCCAAGGCTTTGAATCCCTTCCCGGCTTCGCCCGACTCCCATTGGCCTCGAACTTGCAGGATCCAGCAGCAAGCCGGCGTTCTACTCCCAGCGGCGCCAATGGAGCGGCATCCGCGTCCGGCTGTTGACTCCGCTGACGGCCCTTTGACTCGGGCGTCAAACAACCAGTCGTTTTCACCGCCGGCGGATCTTCGTCCGCTTTCGGCAAAAGGAAGAATGGATGGCGATTAGCGCACTGCAGACAGTAGTATCTGCCAACACCTTGCAATCGGGGGGCGCCAAAGGGAAGAGCAACGTTTCCTCCAGCGTGGCGAGGGGCTTCGAGTCTTTCCTCGGTCCGCAGCACAACGATCAGGGCTCTCCCCCCGCCGGGACCCAGCAGGCGGCCGCGGAAGTGCTGCGCATGGAGATGATGCACAGTACCCTTTCCCTCTTCGGGGAGGGCGAGAACAATTGTTCCTCCTCTTCCTCGGGCACCCGCGCCCTGGAAACCCTTCTCTCCGGCCTCTCCGGAAACCAGCATCGCTCCCTCCAAGCCGCGGGACAGGCGAAAGGGGCGGTCGGCAAGAGCAACCCCGAAGAGACCGCCCTCCTCAAGGAACTGAGCGATCCGGAAAACCTTCTCCCCAGCAGGGAGACCCTCATCAACGAGATAGGCAAGACCGCCGCGGCCTACGTCGGGACCCCGTACAGGTTCGGTGGAGAGGGGGCGAACGGCATAGACTGCTCCAGCTTCGTCCAGCACGTCTTCCACGAGCACCAGATAGAACTCCCGAGGACCGCCCGCGAGCAGATCCGGTTGGGTACCGACGTCAATCAGGGGGAACTGAAGAAGGGGGACCTGCTATTCTTCCATACCTACGCCTCCTATCCCTCCCACGTCGGCATCTACCTCGGTGACGGGAAGATGATTCACGCCTCCTCGGCCAAGGGGGAGGTAACGGTCTCGGACATCAACAGCAGCTACTACCGGTCCCATTTCATAGGGGCGAAAAGGATCACCTGAGGTGGCGTCCTTTCCGGTGGCGGGCTTACTCTGCCAACTCCGGAAAGAGGGAGAGATAGGCCTCCCTCCCCTCCAGAAAGCTGGTAATCCGGATGCCCATGCCGCATTTGTGGGCCACGCGGATCATGCTGGCGGGAACCTTCTTCGCCCAGACGACCTTCCCCTCCAGGCTCACCACTCCCTGGTCGAGTTCGAAGGCTACCTTTACCCCTCTCCCCGGCTGGATCACCTGGGTAGTCTTGATGAAAACTCCGGTAGGCGAAACGTCTTCGGTAAAGGCCAGCTTCTCGGCTGCCCCCTCGCCGAAACGGACCGTCATCCTCTTTTTTAGTCTCTTGATGCTGCGATGGGTTTCCATCGGTTGGTCCCCCTGATAACTGCTGCCTTTCCTTTCATTATATAGGAGCGCGCCCTTGCCGGACAAGTTGCCCGGAACGCCGCTGACGCGGCCGTCGCTTCCTGCTGAAATTCCCTCTTTCCCACCTCCTGCCACTGCCTTACTCACCTTAAACAGCTACCATCAAAACCTTTTTTGTGATATTCATCCTTGCGCTGAAAATAAACGGGGAAGGGAGGATCCGCATCGCATGAATTCATCCAACCAAGCAGAGGTCAAGGAGTTCACCGTGCAGGTCGGGGCCTTGGCCACGGCAAGCGGGACAGGATACGCCTGGGTCATCGCCGCCCTCGGCACCCTCATACTCTTCGGCGCGCAGGGCATCGCCCGCTTCGGCTACACTGTGCTGCTGCCGCCGATGCAGAAGAGCCTTGCCATGAACAATGCCATGGCCGGCATGCTGGCCACGTCCAACCTGGTAGGCTACCTGGCACTGTCGGTGATCGGCGGCGCACTGTCTGCCCATTTCGGACCGAGGCGCGTCATAGCCACCGGCGTTGCCGTCGCCGGGGCCGGGATGCTGCTGACCGGCACCGCCGGAAGCTTTGCGGAGGCCGTCCTCTGGCGGGGGCTCACCGGAATCGGCAGCGGCGCTACCATCGTTTCGGCCATGGCGCTGACCGCGGCCTGGTTCGCCCCGCAGCGGCGCGGGCTGGCGGCCGGGATCGTGGTGAGCGGCGCATCCCTGGGCATGATCATCATCGGACCGCTGGCGCCGCACCTGATGAAGGCCTACGGGGACGGCGGCTGGCGTTCCTGCTGGTACATCTTCGGAGCGGCCACCCTCGCCATCGCCGTCTGCGCAGCCGTCTTCCTGCGCAACAACCCCGATTCCTCCGCACGCACCGCAGCTTCCGCCGCCAAGGGTGGAGGCCTGCAGTGGGGGCGGGTCTACCGGTCGGCCTCGGTATGGCACCTCGGGGTCGTCTACGTCGCCTACGGCTTCTCCTACATCATCTACATGACCTTCTTCGTGAAGCGCCTGGTGGCCGACGGCGGCTACAGCCGCGAAGCAGCCGGTCAGCTCTTCATGACCATGGGGTGGTGCAGCATCTTCTGCGGGATGATCTGGGGCGCGGTTTCCGACCGCCTCGGCAGGAAGCAGGCCCTGATAATGGTCTACCTGATCCACACCGTCGCCTTCGCCATCTTCGCCCTCTGGCCCACGCCGGCCGGCTTCACCCTCTCGGCCGTGCTCTTCGGCCTTTCCGCCTGGAGCATTCCGGCCATCATGGCCGCAGCCTGCGGCGACGTCCTGGGGCCGCGACTGGCCCCCGCAGCCCTGGGGTTCATAACCCTCTTCTTTGGTGTCGGGCAGGCGGTGGGACCGAGCGTCGCGGGGGCCATGGCCGATGCCAGCGGCTCTTTCGTCTCGCCGCTCCTCCTGGCCTCAGGCGTCGCACTGGTCGGGGCACTGGGAGCCGCTACCCTGCGGCCGGTGAAGGCGGACCAGCCAGAGCCATAGTCGGCAGGGCTGATACTCGTTTAGAAACGCCGGAGGCGCGCTCTCCGGCGTTTCGCGTTTGGGGCAGGGGAGGAGGCCGCAGCGGCTTGGGCATGGTTGACACTGCAGGACAGTAAGGTATCTTCAATGCGGGACTCGGGCCCACTAACGCTGCAGGATCTTTAGAGGAGAATGGCAGATGATACGGCTCATCACAGTGACCGCAATCTACTTGCTGGCTCTGGGGACAGTACCGGCTAACGTTCTCGCCCAGTCGTGTGAACAGGTCGTGCACCAGGTAAACCAGGACCTCGATCCACAGATTGACGAGCCTGAGCTGGTGACGGTACTTCGCTCTCTCAATAAGAGTGGCAACGCAAGCCTCCCCGCGAAGTTCGTGACCAAGAAGCAGGCGCGAAAGATGGGATGGAAGCCGGGCAAGGACCTGTGGGCCTCGAAGAAGCTGAAGGGGAAGAGCATAGGCGGCGACGTTTTCACCAACCAGGAGGGGCAGCTTCCCGACGGGGGCAAGATCTGGCATGAAGCCGACCTTGACTACAAGGGCGGGCACCGGGGCGCCAAGCGGATCGTCTTTTCCAATGACGGGGTGCGCATGGTCACCGTTGACCACTACAGCACCTTTACCGAGGTGCCGGCATGTCAGTGAAACGCTGCCTGCTCCACGGGCGGTACATCGGTTCCCTGGACGAGCTTTACGACCAGTTGGCCCGCTCTCTGCCGATCCCGGACTATTTCGGCCGCAACCTCGACGCGCTGTGGGACGTGCTTTCCACGGACATCGAGGGACCTCTCCAGATCGTCTGGGAAGACTCCGCGGACTCCAAGAAGAGGATGGGGCACGATTTCGAAAGGGTGGTTTCCCTGCTGAAGAACCTGAAGCGGGAGCGGGATGATGTGGAGATTATTCTGAAGTGACCTCTGCAGAAGCGCTGCCCACCGTTCAGCGGGCCCAGTAGATGACCTGGTTGCTGAAGTCTATCGAATACTTGAAGCTCCGCAGGAAATTCATCCCGAGGAGGCCGTCGAAGGGGAAGGGGCCACTTTCGGCGACGACGGCGACCTCCATGCCGGCCTTGGCGTGAGGACCCACCTCAACCCGATCGACCTTGGTATGCCAGCCCTGAACCATCCCGCCACCGACCACCTGGAATTTGACAGGTGTCGCCTTGTCGACGTTGATATCCAGTCTCCTGGCCATCTCCCTGCTGATCAGCGTCGACGAGGCCCCGGTATCGAGCAGGAGGCTCGCCTCCACGATCTTGCCGTTGTGAGTGAACGAGACAGGGACCAGCACCTGGTTTCCGGCAACGCTGATGCGGGTGGACTTCCCATCCTTCTCCGTCGAGACCAGGGTCTTCAACGACTTCGGCGCCTTGTAGGCTGCGATCTTCAGTTGAAGCTGTTCCGCCCTGCCGGGGTCGAGCACCTTGAGAGCTTCATACTCCTTCATCGCGCTCTTCTTGTCGTTCACGATCAAGTGGGCAAGGCCCAGTTGGTAGCGGGCTTCAGCCGACCGGGGAGCCAGCCGCAGGACCTCCTTGAAAGCTGCGATGGCATTGTCGACCATCTCGACATTGCTGGCCGCCTCACTGGTGCCGAGCTGCATATAGGCAAGGCCCAGCCCCTCCTGGGCGTCCGTGCAATCGGGATTATGCCGCACCGCCTGGGTAAAGGCCCGGACCGCACGCTGGTAATCCTTGGCCTCGAAGTATTCCAGACCCCGCCGGAGAAAAGCCATCTCCTTTCCTGCCGCCGCCATAACCGGCGACGCTGCCACCAGGACCGCCAGGATCGCCAGGAAGGCTATCGGCAAACGTTTCATCAGCATTCTCCCGAATGGAGTCGCTCTTCAGCATCCCTGAAAAAGGTCTCCGAAAAGAAACGCTCTCAAGAATACTAGGCGCGGCCGAATCCGCAATCGGTGAGGAGAAACATATTGTGCCCCCGCTACAGGTCGATCTTCACCACCTCTTCTTTGCGCTTCTGACGCGGTACAGACGCTCGGTAAAACCTCCTTCTGCCTCGAATGCCGAAGCCTGCGCGGCTATCTGGCGGTCAAGAAGAGCACAGGCCACAGCAATAAGTGCCAGTGCGCCATTGGCGGCGATTTCCGGGTAGGTGGGCGGAGTGGACGGAGTGGACGAGGTGGACGAGGTGGACGAGGTGGACGAGGTGGTGGACGAGGTGGTGGACGAGGTGGCACTGCACAATTGGTCGGCGCTGTGGAGTTCCTTTGCCCAGGATGCGACGGCGTACGCGTCAGCGGGGCGCCGGTTGATCAAGGCGGCGCGGCGAGGGTCCCGGCGCTCCCATAGGGGCAGGCAGCGTTGCCGCAGGAAGTCCTGGTAGTCCAGCCGCAGCTCCTCCAAGCTGGCGCGGGCGACGTTGGTCAGCTTCAGCTCGGTCTTCTTCGAGGTCCCGGATGCCTGGCTTCCTTCCGCGATATTCTGCACCCCCGAGCGTGCGGCCTGCACCATCTGGTCGTGCGTCCGGCTCCGCCTGTCGATGTAGCGGTCACAAAAGCGCACGGTCACGTCGTACACAAGCTGCGCCACCTGGAAGCTCTTGAGGTGGCGGTACCCTCCATGCCTCGGTATCAAAGCCTCGCCCATAGCACCCCCATCCTGCCAACCTGTCCATGAGGTCCACTACTTCCACCAAGGTCCACCCCCAAAAGCAAACCCCAGCCCCCGCCGAAGTCAAGCGCCGGTCACTGACACAAAAAAGCCCGCCGGTAAATACCGGCGGGCTTTTGGTAACAGAAGAGGACTCAGAAGATCAGGTCAGGTTCCAGAGGAACATCTCCCATCATAAAAGTGCATGTAATTCAAGCCTGTTACAATTTAAATCAAACATTAGGTAGGATATAGGTAGGATAAAATTAAAAAAAATTAAACATCTCCCAGATGTCCAAACGTGGAAACCGCCCCGCAACTGAAGAAAAAATACCGGACGGCGGGTAGCTTCAGAACGGCAAAAAGCACCCTGCAATGCGACCGTCCCCTATCCATCAGGCATCCCCGCCGCGATGGCGGAAGCGAAGAATTCGGCTTTTGACTGCGATGCCGGCCGCCTTTTCCCGGAGTTCTACCGGTCGCCGGTGTCACTGGTACTGGTGCGGTAATGTGCGTCGAGATATTGCAGGACGGTCTCCTCGGAATAGCGTACAGCCCCTCCTTCGGACATCTTTATGAATGGTATCCCGCCACCTTCCCACCTCTTCCTGCGCAGCCAATGCACCGACATCCCCACCATAATAGCCGTTTCCTTTTCCGTCATGAGCTTGGGCATTATCTTCCCCCTTTCGACACGATGGATTGTTGTTGTCCCTCCGTCGGGGCCTGATAGTCGGACGAGCCAAGAGCGTCGTTGCTCGGAACGTGCCATGGCTAAGCACTTGTATTTCCTTATTTTAGAGCCAGGAGCTGGCCGAAAAGCGAACACCGGCTGTTCAGCTCCGGTACCGTGTCTCCGGTCTTGCCGGATTTATGGCCTGTAAATTATATTTACAAAATATGGCTTGCGAGTTATATTTTTCGATCATAGCTTGCACGCTATATAATAGATGAACGGGAGTCACCACATGCCTCAAAAAATCCATTCCCCCGAAAGCCTGGGAGCGGTGCTGCGCCAGGAGCGGAAGAAAAAAGGGATGAGTCAGACCGCGGTCGGCAAGTCGGTGGGGATCGACCAGCCAACCGTGTCCCGAGTGGAAAAAGGCAACACGGGAACGGAGCTGGGGACCCTTTTCCGACTGCTGGCCGCGCTCGATCTCGAGTTGGCAATCCAGGCACGGCAACGGCCGCTCGATGACGCTAAGGGAGACCTCTGGTAAATGGCACGAACCCGTAGCTCCGCCGAGCTGTACGTATTCATGAACGGCCGGAAGGTCGGCCGCCTCTCCCGGGCTTCCAGCGGAAGACTTCAGTATTCCTACGCCGAAGAGTGGCTGACCTGGGAGCAGAGCCGGCCTTTGTCCCTTTCCCTCCCGTTGAACCGGGAAACCTACGCCGGCGATGTGGTCGAAAACTATTTCGACAATCTGCTCCCGGACAGTCAGCCGATAAGAAACCGGATCCAGGCGAGGTTCGCCGCGCGGTCGAACCGCTGCTTCGACCTCTTGTGGCACGTGGGGAGGGATTGCGTCGGCGCCATACAGCTTTTCCCGGAAGATGCGGAAACGCTCGACGTGCAAAAGGTCGAGGCGGTTCCCTTAAGCGAGCCGGAGATCGCCGATACGCTGCGCAACTACGAAACCATGCCGCTGGGGATGAGGAGGGAGCGCGATTTCCGTATCTCGATCGCCGGGGCGCAGGAGAAGACAGCACTCCTTTGGCACAACGGGAAATGGTGCCTCCCCCTGGGGGTCACCCCCACCAGCCATATCTTCAAACTTCCCGTCGGCAAGATTGCGCACAGCGGCCTTGACCTGTCCGACAGCGTCGAAAACGAGTGGCTCTGCCATCTGATCCTGAAAGCCTACGGGGTGCCTGCCGCGAGCGCGGAGATCGCCGGTTTCGACGGGATCAAGGTCCTGGTGGTCGAGCGCTTCGACCGCCGCTGGTCAGGGGACGGATCCTGGCTGATCAGATTGCCGCAGGAGGACATGTGCCAGGCGCTGGGGGTCCCGCCGGCACTGAAGTACCAAAGCGACGGCGGGCCGGGGAGCGAGGGGATCATGAACCTTCTGCTGGGCTCAACCGAGGCGCTGCGGGACCGGAAAACGTTCATGACGATGCAGGTGCTGTTCTGGCTGCTGGGGGCCATTGACGGGCATGCGAAGAACTTCAGCATATTCCTGCTGCCGGGAGGAAGCTTCCGGCTTACTCCGGCCTACGACGTCATGTCCGCCTATCCGCTGGTGGCAAAACGACAGCTTGGCCTGCAGGATTTGAAGATGGCGATGGCGGTCAAGGGCAAGACCAGCCATTACCAGTGGTCGCGAATCATGTACCGCCATTGGTTGTCCACGGCGGTACGTTGCCGGTTCTCCAAGGAGGAAACGGCCGCGGTGATCGCCGAACTTCTGGACGGCATGGACGACGTGGTAGCAAATGTCGCAGGGCAACTGCCGCAGTCGTTTCCCGAGGAGATAAGCGAGTCGATTTTCAACGGCATGCGCGAGGCCCGGGACCGTCTGATACGCTCACGGGCCGATTGAAAAACTCTGCCGCCACGACCCCGGATCCCGCCTTTGGAGGAGGGTGCGGGTGCGCTCCCCCGCTCAAATGAGGAAAGCCCGTTCGCGGGCTTCCGCTGCCGCGGCAGCCCGTGAACGGGCTTTGACCGGTAAAGCTGCCGGGGTTTCTGCCGGCTGCTTTGGGTCCAAAATGTCGAGCTTTTACCGGGGGCGTTGCGGGGGGGCCCCCCCGCAGAGAGGGTAGCGGAGAAGGGCAGGGCGCCTCCGCCCTGGCGGTCGCAGCGAGGGGGAAACTTCCCCCGGAAGAGGAGCCGCACGCCGGCCCCCTGCCGGCCTTTCTGGTCTGTTCCCGGCCTTCCTTTCACTGAGGCAGAGTCCGCGTTCAGGGGCTGCCGACAACCCATTGCTAAAACTGCTCCCGCTCCCTGGTGTTAGCCTCCTCTACATGCGGCTGCATCCTCCTCCCCCAGATCTTCCCGGCCTTCTCCTCACCGGGATCGAAGGTAATAGCAGACCAGGGAACCGCCGAAGATGCCCGCGGTGAGGCTCCCCGCCACCAGCATCCCCAGCATCCACCAGAACGATTTTTCCACCTCACTCCGGGCTTTCTGGAGGGAGGAAGTCAAACTCTCAACCTCGTTTCTGAGCGGGGAAAGACACGCCCGCACCCCCTGCTCCCCCGCCCGGTCGAGGGCCGCCACGATCAGCTGCGGCAGCTTCTCCTGGCAGAAAGTCTCCACCCTTTGGACGACCTTTTCGGCCCGCTCCCGGCCCTGATCGGCCATGCCGAGAGCCTTCTTCACGTCGTCCATCATCACCTTGAAGTGGTGGTCGAGCTGCTTCAAATGCTCCTCGGGACTCTGCGACGGCGGCGCGTTTTTCGGCTGGATCCCGGCTGCCCTCATGATCAGTTGGGCGGTCTCTTCCGGTGATTCCTCGGCAGGGGCGGGGGTTGTTTCGGCCGCCCCTTTTTTCTCTTCCTGCTCCTCGTCGGACATGGGTCACCTCCTGGTACTGGTCGCTTCCACCACCTGGATGAGGGCCGCCTCCAGGTTTTTGACCTGCTGCCTCGTTGAGATTTCCCGCAATTCCACGGCCAGTTTTTCCACCAGCATCTCCACTGCCCGGGTGAGATTTTCCACCCGCTCCCGGAGCCCTCCGACCTCTTCCCGGAGCTCCGATAGGAGGAGATGTTCCCTCCTGGCCCGCTGCGAAACCTCGGGGAATTTCTCCCTGACACACCCCCTCAGAAGGTCGGAAACGGTCACAGTTTTCCCAGAAAGCTCGGACAATTCCTTGGCCTCCGCCTGCAGCTTTTCCACGATTTCCGGAGCAAATCTGATGCACGTTTTGGTCATGGCCTCCACCTCATGGGGCGCCAGACGGTGTCTGACGCCAAAACTAATCATCCTCGACTACTTGCAGAATCTGGCACCGGGACTGTCATACGCCGTCGGACGAATAACCCGTCGAAAACATTGAGGGGCCGAAAGTTCCGTAGCCCGCAGGGCTGCGTTTGGTGTGGGGAGGAAGAACGCCGAGTCAAGCGAGGCCCGCCCTTGCCTTAAGCCACCCTTCCCAAGCCCCGCACCGATCAGGCTGCAGGTTCGACAAGAACGGCCGGCCCGCGGAATCTCCAACCGCGGGATCGGGCCCTTCGTCATTTCCTACGGCTCGGGAGCGACCGCCCGGATCACCCCCTCAATCTCCTCAGGTCGGCGACCCACCAAAGGGGAAAAAGCCGGTTCAGAAAACGCCGGGGCGTCGGGCTCTGCCCGCTCTTCACCTCTCCCGCCGAACCTCCTCCGGCTGCAGCGGGAAGTACCATCCCAGCCATCACTCTTTGATCTCCATATCGAGACCCGATTTTCCCGGGGAGTCCAGCTCAAGCTCACGACCAAGATCCCTCTGCGGCACCGGCATCTCTCGCAGCGTTTTCGGGATTTCCAGCTCCGGTGTCGGAGGGACCCGAATCGCCTCCACCGATCGGTTGAGCGACCCCCTTTCCGGTCCTGGAATGGAGCGTTCGAATCGGCGGATCTTTTCCATCAACTCCCCGTCCTGGAGATGGCGATCGGAACCGGATCGCGTGATCTCGCGCCCCTCCCGCTCGCGACCTGCAAAACCCAAGGTGGAGGTCTTGGTCTCCACCCGTTCCACCGACCTGGAAAATCCCTTCAGCGAATTGGTGAAGACCCGGGTCCCGAACCGCGCGCGGGTCACCGCGACGTTCAGTGCGTTGTAGCTCGCCTGACCGCAGCTTTCCTGGTCGGCACTCCACTCGGTCTCCCGATGGCCATCCCGTTCCGGTGGCACCGGTGCCACCATGATTGAGCGGTCGACCGTGGCCCCCTGGCTCTTGTGGATGGTGACCGCGTAGGCGTGGTCGATATGCCGGTAACGGGTGAGATCGAGATCGACCGTCCGGTCCCCGAAATCGACCGCTGCCTTTCCCCGCTCGTCGAGTTCCTTCACGGTCCCCATCGCTCCGTTTTGCAGGTCGAGCCCGGCATTATTTCTAAGCGCCACCACGCGATCCCCCACCGCGAAGTGCCGCTCCTCCTCCCTGTAAAGCGCGCTCCTCCCCGCCATCCCGTCCGCGGGGAACTCCCGGGTCACCCTTCGCGTCCGCGGCTCTTCTCCCTTTTTACTGCCTTGAAAAGAGTAGCTGACCCGGACCAGGTTCCGCTCCCGGTTGAGTCCCACGACCTCCCCCTCCACCCCGATCCGGGTGCCCCAGCTCCGCACCCTGCCGTCCCCGCTCCTCTCCCCGGTAAAGATCACCCGGTCGCCCAGCCGGTACCCCTCGACGGTAACCCCCTGGGGAACCGGGGTGAGAACCCGGAAGGTGCTCCCTTTTTCGATCTCGCCGGCGGCGATACGCGCCTCGCGCACCAGGCGGTTCAACTCCCTGCGCTCCGCGTTGGTCGCGGCCACCATCAGCACACTCTGCCGCTCCCCGACGGCCGCCAGCTCGGGGACCGGGGAGAGCTTTCGGCTCTCCTCGAGGTAGTGTTCCACGGCGGCGGCGTGAAGCTCCGGAAGGCGGGCTATCTCCGTCACCTCCCCGCGCTTCTCGAGGAGGGCCAGGGCCTCCCGCGCGTTCTCCCCGAGAGGCCGGTCCTCCCGGTTGAGCCCCCTGGCGATCTCCAGAAGCCCCGGGTCCCGCTGCCGGAGGATCTCGGTCAGGTGTGCGTACTCCAGCCCGCCTTGCCTCCCCAGCGCCTCGACCTGGCGCAGGAAGTCCCCGGCGGCAATGGTCTGCATCTGCTTGGTGTCCCCCAGAAGGTGGAGCTTTGCCTGGACCCCCTGCTCCCGCAGCCCTTCCACCACCCGCAACAGCTCGCGGGCCTGGGTGGCCCCGAGGAAACCGGCCTCGTCCACCCGGACCACGACCGGCACCTCTTTTGAGAGGCGACAACGCTCACCCCCTACCTCCAATATGGCCCCCTCGGAGATCTCCCCCTGCAGGTCAAATTTGGAAGCCGCGCCGAGGAAACCGTCCACCGTGAAGCTCGCCGTGCCGGTGGCGAGCGTCATCTCCCGGGCCGCCTTCCCGGTGTAGGCGAGGTTGATGACGGTGGGGTTTCTTGCGGCAGGTTCCAGAACCTCTCGATGGAAACGCTCGATGAACCCGAGCGTGCCGGTCTTGGCCGTCCCCGGGTCCCCCACGGTGAGGAGGAAGGCACTCTTTCCGGCCAGCTCGTTGGTGAACTCGGACCATTGCCCGGCGGTGAGCCGGACCCCCTCCGAAGCGAGTCGCTCCCGGTAGGCCGCGATCTCCTGCTCGGTCCCCAAGGAAGGGAAGGGGACGCGGGCCAGCTCCCTCACCTTTTCCAGGTTCCCCGCCTCGAGCTCGATGGTGACGCGGGTGGTGTAGAACACCCTCCCCCGGCGGTCCGTCCCGATCCGCAGCACCCCTTCGCCCCCCGCGTCGAGGGCGGCGTCAAGTTCCCGCAGACCATGCCTGGTCCCCGAGATCCGCACGGCCTGGTCCAAAAGCCGTGCCCGTTCCAGCACCGCCTCCTTGCCGGTGAGATTCCGGGCGGCCAGTTCCACCGCCCGGGCCGGGGTCAATTCCGGCTGGAGGTCGGGTGCCTTCATGGGAGCTGCGCGCGATTTTTCAAGGTCCCGCTTGACCTGGAGAGAGGAACTGCCGCAGGCTTCGAAGCCCCCTTCGAAGACCCTGGCCACCTCCTCGCGGGTGATGCCGCGCTTGGGGTCCCGTGTCTCCAGGGCTGCCATCTCGTAGAGCCTGCCATGTGGGACCCCGGCGAACCTCCCCTCCTCACGCCAGCGGGCCACCTGGGTTTCGATCTCCTCGCGCCGGGACGAGAAGTGCTCGATGAGCCGGGGATCGATCCCCTTCAGCTCGAAGAACAGCCGGGAGCGGTCCTGGACCACGATCTCGAAGCCCCGCGCCTCAAGCTCCCGGGCCAGCTCAAGCCGGTACAAGAGCCCCAGGGACTTCAGATCCTGGTAGATCCCCTTGGGTTCGTTGGCCCTCCAACTGCCGTCGGGGGTCTGCGTTGCGTTGATGACAAAGAGGTGGGAGTGCAGCTGCGGATCGATGTTCCGGGAGGTGGCGTGGTCGAACTTGGCGGCGACCAGGATTCCGTGCTGCAGCCCCTCGGGTGTGCGGTAAAAGGAATTGTGCTTTTCCAGGTGACCGGCAACCGAAACCACCGCCGCGTCATGGGCTTCCTTTACCGCATCGACACCTGCGGCATAGGCAATGGATACCGACTTGGGCGCGGAAAACGTGCAATCGTTGCCTGCTCGATGAGTCTCAACTAGACCGCCGTTTTCCTTGTCCCGGGTCTGCTTGTAAGCGACGAGCCGGTCGCCGATGGGGCTCTCTCCGCTACAGAGAGCCCGGAAATCCACCTCGCGGACCGCCCCCTCAAGTCCCAGCACCCTGGCACCCTCGCCGCACCACCTTGAGTTGAGGCCGAGATCGGCATCCCTCAGGTAATAGTCTTCCTTCGAGAAATATCCGCCGGCCTGTCCTGCACCCATTCCCGGTGACATCGAAAGCATAGCCTGAAGTCCCTCTGCGTCTCGAACGAGAGCCGTGGCGCCAGAAATAGCATTGGAATATTTTAGCAGATGCTCGTGAAATGCCGAGGAGAGTCGGGGATGGGCGGGGAGAGATCTGAATCGGAAGCCGGGAGCGTTTGCTGCACGTTAAGCAAAAGTCCAGAACCATTTACTCTCAATCTTTTGAAGTGATTTTTTATTGAAAGTATCTTATAACAGCCAAAGCCAAACGTGCGTTAAGGGGCCGTGGAAGAGGAGAGAGTGGAGTGACAGCAACGAGGCACCCCGCTGGAAATGCATATACCTGTAGATGCCGGATAAACGTAGGGCAAAGAGGAAAAGCATCCACCTGTATATACAGGGGCAGTATCTACAGCCATATACTTGCATCTATAGCTATATACTTGCATCTACCCGTAGATGACGCCCTCTAACCGCTCAATAACGATGTTGGCCTAGCACTGTTTATAGTTTAAATATGGGGGAGCAATGATTCTTGGACCAGCTAGAGTAGACTGTACTTTCGAAAACTTCATTTGCGGTGCTTCGAATCAATTTGCGTATGCCGCAACTCAGGCCGTAGCGCGTAAGCCTGGAAAGGACTACAATCCCCTATGCCTTTATGCGTCTCACTCCTACGCATTAGAAGATTGTCGCTATTTAATTAACGCAATGGCGAATGAGCTGAATAAAACAACACCCACTAACTCTCACATTATTATTAGTGATTGTTGTGTCGCCGGCAGTCTAGAGTGCATAAATAATTATGACTATGATAATGTCATTGCACTTATCATACAGAACATCCAACTGATTGCGGGAAACGACCCTGCAGAAAAGAGGGTGTTAGATATTTATAACAAGTGCTACCAACAGGGCAAACAAATTGTCTTTACATCTGACCGCTTCCCTAAAGACATCGATTTCATCAACAAAGGTCTTAGCGCTAGAATGGAATGGGGATTGATTGCTGATATCTCCACGCCTAATATCGAAACAATATTAGCAATAATCAAACAAAAGGCCCATACCTCTAAATTACGGATCCCAGATGATATGGCGTTATATATAGCATCCGAAATCATGGCCTTATCCAGTTATCAGGATGTTAAGGATTTAGCAAGTAGGCTAATCAGATTCAACAGTGGAAGTCCGATAGACAGCAATGTTGTATTGACTTTCATTTTAGATATCGTCAAAGTTTTCAATGCGAGAGAATCTTGGCCATTGGTTGGGCAAAAAATACAGCTTATAGACACAACTGCAGAACTTATTTCTCTGCTACGTCAGGACTATAGTAATATATACAACATAGGACCAGAAAATTTCGAGATTTTAGTTTGTGAGCGGCTCAGTAAAATGGGGTACGGAGTACAGAGAGTCGGTTCAGTTTACGCTCCAGACGGTGGAATTGATATCGTAGCATGGTCTACCAATTCTCCGCTTAACTATTTTCTTGGAGTACAAGTAAAACACCATATGGTCCCTACCAGAAAGACTGGTCCAAGTGCAATTAAAGATATGCAAGCCGTTCTTGGTTTGCAACCCTTGCAAGCTGGGCTTATTGTTACTAATACTCAATTCACTCCAGATGCAAAGTGGTTTGCCGCACGGTCACCGCATCTTGTTAGATTGAGAGATATGAATCATCTTTCAAGGTGGATTTTTGACAACTTCAATGATCCTAGCGACCGCTCTGAACTTCCTTCAGAAATCGAGTTAGCCCCTGGGGTTATCATAAAGATTCCTAGCAAATAAATTCTGCGCTGCTTAAAACCTTGTATACCTTCGCGCCCTTTCGGGTTACCAGTCGTTACGTCCCGGGGGAACCGCCCGATGTGGCCAGGCGTTGAGGGGGGCCATGGCAGGATGCGTAGACCATGGGGCCACGTAGACCATGGGGCCACGTAGACCATGGGGCCATGCCTGGATAACTTGATAACTTCACCACGAATATGAACGGAGATTTCCAACCATCCAGCAGGACCCGGGCAAGCCGGGTCAGCCAAGTGTTAATCTGCGGTTGCCTGAGCCTGCAGGTGGATCACCTTCGCGCCAATGCCGTCCCGCATAAGCCGTTCCATCTCATTCGCAATCCGCTGCAGGATAGGGCGGAGGTCGTCGGCTGTCAGCCGACTGTAGTGCCTCCCGGTCACGCTGTGGTCGACGTGTCCGGTCAGCAGGTTGATATCCTCCCGTCGCAATCTCAAACGCTCGCCGGTGGTGATGAAGGTGCGCCGCAAGCCATGGACCGTCAGGTCCAGCCCGGTCCGCTGTTTCAGCTTTTCGGCCCGCATGGTGACGTGCCCGCGCTTGTTGGAGTGCCAATCCGACGGGAACACATAGACGTTCCCCTCGACCCGGGTCTCCAAACGGCGCTTCAGGATCGCCAGCGCCTGGCTGCAGAGGGGGATCCTGTAGCTGTGCTTGGATACTTCCGTCTCATGCCGTATGCTGGCGATCCCCTGCTCCAGGTTCACATCCTGCCACTTGATGCTCTGTGCCTCGTTGGGCCGCCACCCCTGGTACAGGGTGACCAGGAAACAGTCCCGGTGCACGGGTGAGAACCGAAGCAGCCCTTCGTAGAAGGTTTTGAACTGATCCGGTTCCAGGCAATCGATGCGCGCATTTTGCCGGGTCCATAGCTTGGCGTCGGAAATCACCTTCACCGGGTTGCCGGCTATGTGCTGGGGGTAGAGGATGGTCCCGTACTTGATGATGCTCTGGAGGCATTTGAAGGAATTTTGTGCCGCGCCCTTGCCATTGGTTTCCATTATCTGCTGGTACCTGCTGATGACGACGTCCGGGGTCAGTTTGGTGCCGAGCTTCGATACGGGGAGGTCGAGCCAACTTTCGAACTTCGGGGGGATGTGAAACCGGTAGGCGTCCCGGGTTGACTTTGCCAGGGGCTTGTCCTTGAGATAGCGCACATACAGCTCCCGTAAGGTGGGGATGGCCTCGTCGTTGGCCGGTTTCCCCAGCCTCAGCCTCTGGAGCAGCTCCGGCGCTCTCTGGCGGGCCTGCTCCGGCGTGATTTCGCCGTAGCGGTCCAGTTTCCCCTTGACCGTCCGATATTTCTCCGTTCTCGGATCCAGGACATCGACCTGTACGAAGAAGGTCTTGGACTCCCGACCCACCCTGAGGAACAGCCCTTTCAGTTCGGTATCGAAGTAGTCGACCTGCCCCTTCGAGGTGAAAGGCAGTTTGTCTATGTTCTTCTTGGTGAGCAGCAATTTCGGCATGTGGACCCCTTTCCGGTCCTACCTAGAGTTGCCTGACTTCCAATTAGGTAGGATATAGGTAGGACGGAACGTAAAAAACCCGCTAAATCTGTCTCAAAGATTAGCGGGCTTTAGGGGGTGTGTCAACCTATAAATACTTAATTTTTATGGTATTTTCAGCAAGATTACTACAGGTTCAAAAGCGTTAAAAATGGCTAAGTCAGGTTCCAGAGGAACATCTCCCAGATATCCTTCCAGCTCTTCCCGATTTCAGCCACGACTGTGGGCTCGAAACCGCAGTGCATCATGCACTGGGCGCAGCGGGGGTCTTTGCCCACGCCGTATTTCTCCCAATCGGTCTTCTCCATCATCTCCTGGAAACTGCCGTAATGGCCGTCGGTGATCAGATAGCAGGGGGCCTTCCAGCCGCGCGGGTTCCTGGTCGGGTTGCCCCACGGGGTGCACTCCAGATGCTTCTCGCCCTTCAGGAAACGGAGGTACATCGGGGTGGAGAAGAACGGGAAACGCTTGCTCATCTCGAAGACCTGCTCGAACTTCTTCTCGATATCCCGCCGCTCCAGGAAGAGCTTCTCGCCCACAGCCTCGTAGCCGAATCCCGGCGCCACCAGGAAGCCGTCCACCCCCAGCTCCTTCAGGTGGGAGAAGAGCATCTCGATCTCCAGGAGGTCGGTCTCCTTGAAGATGGTGGTGTTGGTGCAGAGCCTGAAGCCGAGCTTCTTGGCCTTCTTGATGGCGGACATCGCGATCCGGAAGGTACCCTGGCGCTCCAGGATCCGGTCGTGGGTCTCTTCCATCCCGTCCATGTGGACGTTCAGCACGAAGTTGGGGTGCGGCTTCAGGGTGTCGAGCGCCTTCTCCAGCAGGAGCGCATTGGTGCAGAGGTAGATGTGCTTCCCTCTCTTAAGCACTTCCTCGATCAGCGGGAAGATGTGGGGATAGAGGAAGGGCTCGCCGCCGGTGATGGTTACTACCGGTGCCGGGCACTCATCCACGGAATCCAGGCACTGCTGGAGTGTCATCATCTCCTGGATGGTGTCGGCATATTCCCTGATCCTGCCGCAGCCGGAGCAGGCGAGGTTGCAAAGGTGCGTCGGCTCCAGCATGAGCACCAGGGGATACTTCTCCTGCTTCTTCATCTTGTTGGAGACGATGTACTTGGTGAGATCGTAATTGAGTCGCATGGGGAAACGCATGTTTAATTCATCCCTTCATCAGTGCTGTAAGTGTGGTCCGGTATGTTGACACAGTAAAACGGGACGAGCCAAAAGGTAGCGGATACCCTGATGACTGTCCCGTCGGTTCCTATTACCTGTTTCTTCTCACTTAACCCTTGCCAGCTGGCGTGGGGCGGTTCTTTCGGCGCGCAGGAAGGCTTCGCTGGTCCCGGCGATGCCGGCGGCGTCCAGCCCCAGGTCGGCCCTCAGCTGGGCCTGGCTTCCGTGCTCCACGAAGCTGTCCGGGATGCCGATCCTTTTCACCCGCACCGAGCTCGACCCGGCGTCGGAGACCAGTTCCAGCACGGCGCTTCCGAAACCGCCGTGCAGGGCGTTTTCCTCGACGGTGACCAGGCAGCCGGTCTTCCGCGCCTCGGCGAGGATCAACTCCTCGTCCAGCGGCTTCACGAACCTGGCGTTGATGACGGAGGCCGAGATCCCCTTCTCCTTCAAGAGAGCCGCGGCTTGGAGCGCCGGATGGACGGTGGAGCCGATGGCCACCAGCGTCAGATCGCTCCCTTCGACCAGAAGCTCACCCCTGCCGATCTCGAGCTCCTTCGGCTCCTTGTCCATGGCTACCCCGTACCCTGCGCCGCGCGGATAGCGTACCGACATGGGGCGGCCGGAGTAGATGGCGGTCTTCATCATGTGCTGCAGCTCGTTCTCGTCCTTGGGCGCCATCACTGTCAGCTCGGGGAGGTGGCGCAGGAACGAGATGTCGAAGGCCCCGTGATGGGTGGGACCGTCGTCGCCGACCAGGCCGGCGCGGTCCAGCGCCAGTGTGACCGGGAGCTTCTGCAGGCAGATGTCGTGGAAGACCTGGTCGTAGGCGCGCTGGGTGAAGGTGGAGTAGATCGCGGTCACCGGCCTGAATCCCTCGGCGGCGAGCCCCGCAGCGAAGGTGAGGGCGTGCTGTTCGGCAATCCCCACATCGAAGAAACGCTCCGGGAATCTCCTGGCAAAGGGGGTAAGCCCGGTGCCGTCAGGCATGGCGGCGGTGATGGTCACGATCTTGGGATCGGCTGCACCGAGCTTCACCATGGTTTCCCCGAATACCTGGGTGTATGAAGGGGGGGCGGGCTTGGCCGGGGCGGCGCTGGCCGGCTTGACCGGGGCGATGCCGTGGAACTTGGCCGGGGTGTCCTCCGCGGGCTGGTAGCCTTTCCCTTTCTTGGTCATCACGTGCACCAGGATCGGCCCTTCCAGGTTTCTCACGTTCTCGAGCACGGTCAGCAGGGCGGGGAGGTCGTGGCCGGGGATAGGTCCCACGTATTCGAATCCCAGCGCCTCGAAGAGGGTTCCCGGAGTCAGGAATCCCTTGAGCGAGTTCTCGGCCTTCTTGGCGAAGTGCAGGATGTTCCGGCCTATGGCGGGGATGCCGGCCAGGACCTCTTCCATCTCCTTCTTCAGACCGCGATAGTACCCACCCGTCATCTTCCTGGAGATGAAGGAGGAGAGGGCGCCGACGTTCTTGGAGATCGACATCTCGTTGTCGTTCAGCACCACGATCAGGTTCTTTCTCAGATGTCCCGCCTGGTTCAGGGCTTCGAAGGCCATGCCGCCGGTGAGGGAGCCGTCGCCGATCACCGAGATGACCCGGCTGTCGTCGTTGGCCAGCCCGTGCGCCACCGCCATCCCTAGGCCTGCCGAGATCGAGGTGGAGGAATGGCCGACCCCGAAGGCGTCATGTTCCGACTCGGAGCGCTTGGGAAAGCCGCTGAGCCCCTTGTAGCAGCGCTGGGTGTGGAAGCTGTCGCGGCGGCCGGTCAGGATCTTGTGGGTGTAGGCCTGGTGGCCGACGTCCCAGATGATCTTGTCCGCCGGCGACTCGAAGCAGTAGTGCAGCGCGATGCTCAGCTCGACGCAGCCGAGGTTGGAGGCGAGGTGGCCTCCCGTCTTCGGTACCGTCTCCAGCAGGAAAGCGCGCACCTCATCGGCGAGCTTCACCAGTTCGTCCGTTTTCAGCTTCTTCAGGTCCTTCGGACCGTCTATCTTCCCTAGCAGTTTGTACATGTTTTAAAACCCTTAAAGGCTGTGAATGGTGAAAGGTGAATGGTGAATGGTAACACCAAAACCTTTAAAACCTGTTACGAAACTTGCCTCGCGTAGCCGTGGGCGCGAAACCACTCTGCCGCACGCTGAAGCGACCCCCTCACCGGCGTGAGCGGCAGGCCCAGTTCGGCCACCGCCTTGCCCGGATCGAAGAACATGAACTTCTTCGCCATCTGGACCCCGGCCAGCGGGATCAGCGGCTCCTTGCGGGTCACGGCGGAGATGGCCTCGTTGACGTAGGCCGCCATCAGGATCGGGTAGTAGGGGAGCTTCACCCGCGGCGCCTTCAGCCCGGTGATCTCGGAAAGGATCGCGAAGATCTGCGCCAGCGTCAGGTTCTCGTTCCCCAGGATGTACTTCTCGCCGACCCGACCTTTCTGCGCCGCCAGGAGGTGCCCCCTGGCACAGGTCTCGACGTCGATCAGGTTCAGCCCCGTGTCGAGATAGGCCGGCATCTTGCCGTTCAGGAAGTCCACGATGATCTTCCCCGTCGGGGTAGGCTTGATGTCCAACGGGCCCACCGGGGTCGAGGGATTGACGATCACCAGCGGGAGCCCCTGCTCCAGAAATGACTCCGCTTCGCGTTCGGCAAGGAACTTGCTCTTCTTGTAGTCCCCCACCATGTCCTCGAAGACGACAGGGGTCTCCTCGGTTCCGGGCGTGCCGTTGCCGGGGTTCCCGAGGGTGCCGACGCTGCTGGTGTAGACCACCTTCCCGACTCCCGCGTCCATCGCGGCGGCGAGGATGTTGCGGGTCCCTCCCACGTTTACCTGGTACATCACGGAAGGGTTCGGCGTCCAGAGCCGGTAATCAGCCGCGGCATGATACAGGGTCTGACAGCCGGAGAGCCCCCGGGCGAGGACGGCGCGGTCGCTTAAATCACCTTCCCATATCTCGATGTCGAGACCGGCGAGGTTCCTGCGGTCGGAGCCGGGCCTTGCCAGTACCCGCACCTGCCAGCCGTCCTTCAAGAGCTCCCGGACGATGCTCGCCCCTATGAAACCGGTGGCGCCGGTGACGAATGCCCTCATCGAACCTGCACCATCAAGGCTGCCCGCCGGTCAGGTCCCGGTAGGTACCGAGCGCCATCAGCGGGAAACAGTTGCGGTAGATGTGGTACTTGATCATGAAGAACTTCGGGAATCCGGTGCCCGTGTACTGGGTCTCGTCCCAGGTGCCGTCGCCCTTCTGGGTCGAGATCAGGTACTGGATGCCGCGGGTGACCGCGGAGCAGTTGGCCTCGCCCGCCGCCATCAGCGCCAGCAGCGCCCAGCCGGTCTGGGAAGCCGTGCTCTCGCCGATTCCGGCCAGCGTCCTGTCGTGGTAGGACTCGCAGGTCTCCCCCCAGCCGCCGTCGATGTTCTGGTGCGCCTTGATCCAGTTCACCGCCTTGCGGATGTAGGGCTGGGTCATGTCCTCGCCGATGGCCTGCAGACCGCACAGGACCGACCAGGTGCCGTAGAGGTAGTTGACCCCCCAGCGTCCCCACCAGCACCCCTCCGGCTCCTGCTCCTTCTTGATGAATTCGAGAGCGCGCACCGCGGCCGGGAAGTCCTTGGAGTAGCCGAAGGTTCCCATCAGCTCCAGCATCCTTCCGGTCAGGTCGGCAGTGGGGGGATCGATCAGCGCCTCCAGGTCGGCGAAGGGTATCTTGTTCAGCAGGTACTTGGTGTTGTCCTTGTCGAAGGCGCCCCAGCCGCCGTTCTTGCTCTGCATCCCCAGGCACCAGTTGATGCCGCGCTTGATGGCGCCGTTCATCAGCTTGCGGTCCTTGACCTGGATGCCCTTGAGCGCCATCATCACGAACCCGGAGTCGTCGACGTCGGGATACCAGTCGTTGAGGAACTCGAAGGCCCAGCCGCCGGGTTCCAGCTCCGGGGCCTTGATCCGCCAGTCGCCGTGCTTTCTCACTTCCTTGTCCAGCAGCCACTCGGCCGCCTTGACCAGCGAGGGGTGATCGTTGGGGACGCCGGAATCGGTGAGGGCCTTGAGCGCCAGCGCCGTGTCCCAGACAGGGGAGATGCACGACTGCAGCACCAGCTGGTCCTCGCCCTCGATGCAGAAGTTGGCCAGCGCCTCCATCCCCTGCGCCACAGCCGGGTGGTCGTTGGCGTACCCCAGGGCGTTCAGGGCCAGGATGGCGTTCAGCATGGCGGGCTGGATTCCCCCCCAGTCCCCGGTCGATTCCTGGTGCTCCAGCACCCACTGCTCCGCCTTGGCCAGCGCCTGCTTCTTGAAGGGGCGGATCGGGCTGCTCTCGTAGACCTTCAGCATGTGGTCGACGCCGATGAAGAAGTTCTTCCAGGTCAGGATGCCGTCTTCCTTGGTGAAGGTATAATCGGTGGGGCGCGGCGGGCGGACGAAGAGTTCCTGCACCCGCGCGGCGGGAGGAAGCTTCCTGACCGGGCGGCGCTCCATCACCACCGAGAGGGGGATGATGGTGGCCCGGGCCCAGCTGGAGAACTCGTACATGTTGAAGTAGGCCCAGTTGGGGAGGAGCATGAGCTCGACCGGCATGCTCGGCACGCCGAACCAGGCGAACTCACCGAAGAGCGCCAGGAAGATCTTCGTGAAGACGCGGGTTTTGATGATCCCGCCCTGCTCGAGGATGAAGCGGCGCGCCTTTTCCATCGCCGGGTGCTCAGCCGGATACCCCGACAGCTTCAGGGCGAAGTAGGCCTCTACCGAAGTGGAGAGGTCACCGGGCCCGCCGTAATAGATGGTCCAGAAACCCTCCTCCGTCTGCTTGGACAGGAGGTAGTTCGCCATCTTGCGCTGGCGCTCATGATCAACGAGCCCCAGGAAGTGGAACAGCATGATGTATTCGGCGGTGATAGTGACATTGGATTCAAGCTCGGCCCACCAGTACCCTTTCGGAAGCTGCTCTCTGAAGAAGAAGTCCCGGCTTCCTTCAATGGCTATGTCGAGCTGGCTTTTTTCCTTGCCTTGTTTTCTCTTCCAGATCGAAGGGGGGAGGCGATGCACCTTTGCTCCCTGGCTCTGGCCGGAAGTTTTCTCGGGCTCGACGGCGGTCCCGTTGAATGAGGTGAGTGCGTGTGATATGGGGTGTTTGAACGGGGATGTCACCACAAGCTCCTTCTCGCGAGATTGGCTCAAGTTCATTCAGTGTAGCCATTTTGTTAATAGTTACAAGCTGCGAGATTTAGCATATTTTTTCTCAAAGGTACACCATTTTTTGTTGTCTCTAACCGACTTAGCTCATTAAACACGCGGCATCGCTCCCGAATCTTGATTCTGGAGAACCGCTGTGCTAGGTTGCAGGGCGTCAAAAATCAGGCAGGAAACGAGCAGAGGATATATGAAAGAAACTGTAAAGAGAGGGGGAGAGCTCTTCTCCCTGGCGTCGCGTCATCCGTGGCTGGTACTTTGTCTGGCGCTCCTTTTGTCGGCGCTCTCCCTTTGGTACACCTCTCAGAGGATGGAGTTTCTCACCGGCCGCGACCAGCTGATGCCGCAGAACACCCCCTTCAATCGAGACTTCCAGGCCTTCCACGCCGAGTTCGGCGACATGGAGGACATCGCCGTCGTCATCGAGAGTTCCGACGCCGAGCGCGTCGCCGCCTTCGGGAAGAAGCTCTATGACTCCCTGTCCGGGGACAAGGAGCACTTCTCCGACGTCTCCTATCCGTACGCGCTACCCTTTTTCCAGAAGAACGGCTTCCTCTTCATGCCGCTGGAGGACCTGAAGGAGTTGCACAAGAGCATCACCCTGGCGGCACCCGCCCTGAAGGCGCTCTCCAAGGCCCCGACGGTGCAGACCCTCTTCAACTACATGACCGGCACCATGGACAGCTACGTGGCCGGTGACAAGTCGAAGCTCCCCGAGGTCGTCTTCATGCTGGACAAGCTGGGGGCCGGTTTCACCAGCTTCGGAGGCGGGGGGGGCGCACCGCCGTCGCTGGAGGGGCTGTTCATGAGCCCCGACTCCTCCTTTGCCAAGGCCGGGAAGCAGCAGATCCTCACCGTGCTTCCGGTGCGCAGCATGGAGGGCTTCGTTCCGGCCGGGTCGGCCATCGCGGCCGTTCGAGCCCAGGTCGCCAAGCTCAAGGCCCTGCCTGAGTTCAAGGGCGTGACCGTCGGGTTGACCGGCTCTCCCGTACTGGAAAACGAGGAGATGGCCACCAGCCAGCGGGACATCTCACTGGCCACCGTCATTTCGCTGGCACTGACCGTGGTGCTGCTCCTTTTGGCCTTCCGCGGGGTTCTGAACGTCTTCGCCGCCATGGTCTCGCTGCTGGTTGCCATATCGCTTTCCTTCGGCTTCGCCACCGGTGTCGTCGGGCATCTGAATATTCTCTCCATGGTGTTTGCCATCATGCTGATCGGTATCGGCATCGAATACGGCATCCAGGTCGTGCTGCGCTACCAGGAGGAGCTGCGGATCGGGAAGCCCGAGACGGAGGCCATCGAAACCGGCCTCGACCGAAACATCTGGGCGATCGTGATGGCGGCGGCCACCGTTGCCGCAGCCTTCCTCACCTTCGTTTTTACCGATTTCAAGGGGATAGCCGAGCTCGGCATCATCGCCGCAGGCGGCGTGGCGATCTGCGTTGTCGTAACCTTCACGGTACTTCCGGCCATGCTGGTCCTCCTGGCCCGGCACAGGAAGCCGCGGCGGCCCGCCAAGGTGCAGCCTGAGCCGCGCTTCAGGACCCTGTCGCTGATTCTCTTCGGGTATCCCAAAGTTGTCATTGCCGTCACCGCTGTCCTGTGCCTGGCGGCGCTCTACCCGCTTTCGCAGATGGCCTTCGACTACAACCTCATGAACCTGCAGGCGAAGGGGCTCGAGTCGGTGAAGTACGCCTATAAGCTCATGCGGAGCAAGGAGAACTCCGGCTACTTTGCCGTGGTCGTCGCGAAGGATACTGCGGAGGCCGCCGCCAGGACCAGGGCACTGGAGGCGCTTCCGACCGTCGACCATGTGGTCAGCATCAACACCTTCGTCCCCGATCATCAGCAGGAAAAGCTCGCGGAGCTGGCCGCGATACGGCAGGAACTGAGCGGCGTGCAACCGGCCAAGTACGAGGAGGAGCTTTCGCTCATGGAGCTCCCGACGGTGTTCGAGAATTTCAGGAATGCCACGGTGAAGCTCAAGGCCAAGCTGGAGGAGGAGCGCAGTCCCGAGGCCAAGCCGGTCGGCAAATTTCTGACCACCCTCGACGCCTTCTTCGCCAAGCTGGAGAAGGAGAGGAACAGGAACGCAGTCGGGATGCTGCAGGACTTCCAGGGTGGGATGTTCAAGGAACTCCCGGAAAAGATAGCCCTTTTGAAGGAGAGCCTGAACGCCTCGCCGATCACCGATGCGGACATTCCTAAGGAGCTTCGTTCCCGCTTTGTGGGCAAGACCGGAAAGCTCATGCTGCAGGTGGCGCCGAAGAACGAGATCTTCGACCGCGACCCGCTCAAGAAGTTTGTTGACGAGGTCCGCAGCGTCGACCCCCATGCCACGAACGAGCCTGTGATGGTCTATGAGTCGATGACCATCATGCGCGACGCCTACGAGCGGGCCTTCATGTATGCCTTCGGCGCCATCGTGGTCATCCTGCTGATCGCCTTCAGGAGCTTTAAGTTCGCGCTGATCGGGCTGATTCCGCTCATCGTGGGATTGCTTTTCATGGTGGCGGGGATGTGGCTCTTCGGGATCAGTTTCAACTCGGCCAACATCATAGTGCTGCCGCTGGTGCTGGGGATCGCGGTCGATTCCGGGATCTACATCATCAACCGGTTCCGGCGCGAGGACGAAAGTGCCGCGACCGTCATTACCAGCAGTACCGGCATCGGCGTACTCTTGAACACGTTGACCATCATGGCGAGCTTCGGGGCCCTGATGGTGGCGCATCACCAGGGTGTCTTCAGCATCGGCGCCGTCATGTCCCTGGGCATGGTCGCCTGCCAGGTAGCCTTCATGATCACCCTCCCGGCGGTGCTGAACATTGCGGGGAAGAAGTGAAAAAACGTGAAAGGTGAAAGGTGAAAGGTGAATGGTGAATGGTGAAAGGTGAAAGGTGAAAGGTGAAAGGTGAAGGGTGACCTTCGCGTCCCCCCCTTGTCAAAGGGGGGACAGGGGGGATTCGCTTTTGATGTCCGCGGCCTTACCTGAAACTGTTTCACCGCTTCCATCCTATGCATCCTGCCCATCCCTGTTAACTGCTTCACTCTTTTGAAGGACCTGTCTTTGGAAGGAAAAGTTGCTAAAAGAGAATCTCTGCGGGGGGCGGTGCCGCTGTCACATTTCTTTCTGCGACAGAGGGTGCGGCCTGGCGACTTCGTCCTCGACGCCACCTGCGGCAACGGATTCGATACCCTACTCCTCGCTGAACTGGTAGGGGAGGGGGGGAAGGTCTGGGCGTTCGACGTTCAGCCACGCGCCATCGCCGCTACCACTGCCCTGCTGGAACGGGAGGGACTCCTCTCGTCGGTTGAACTGATAGAGGCGGGGCACGAAAGGCTGACTGAGTTCGTTCCTCCGGGACTGAAGGCCGCGGTCTTTAACCTCGGTTACCTGCCGGGAGGGGAAAAGCCGCTGGTGACCTCAGCGGAAAGCACCGTTTCTGCCCTGGAACAGGCTGCGTCCCTTCTGAAACCGGAAGGTATCATCACCATCGCTCTTTATACCGGACACGAGGGAGGGCCGGAGGAGGCCCTGGCCGTGGAAAGTTGGGCGGCAGCGCTGTCGCCGAAGAGCTTCAATGTCTGGCGCAACCGGCAGTTGAACCGCCCCCCTGTCGCGCCGTACCTGGTTCTCGTCGAGAAGATTTAAGGACCCTCTCCCCGGGAGAGGGAGTTAGAGACGACCCCTTCGCAAAAAGGGGAGATTCAAACCTGATGCCCCTTCTGCAGGGGTAGCGAAAGGATTCGATGTTCCGCCACATTTTACCATTCCTGATCACCGCCCCGGCCATCGCCTATGCCGGGATCACCTTCCATTGCGGCCGAGGTTTCTTTGCCAAGAAGCCGACGCTCGACAACTTCACCCCACCGGTCACGATCCTGAAGCCGGTGAAGGGGATGGATGGGGAGAGCTTCGAGAACTTCGCCTCCTTTTGCCGCCAGGATTACCCGGAGTTCCAGATCGTCTTCGCGGCTGCTTCGGGGGACGACCCGGTTATCCCGGTGATCGAACGCCTTATCGCCGCCTTCCCGCAGGTGGACATATCCCTCGTGGTCGATGGCTCGATTCACGGTGCCAACTACAAAGTCTGCAACCTCATGCATGCCTACGCGAAGGCGAAACATCCCTTTGTCATCGTCTGCGATAGCGACATAAGAGTCCGCGACAGCTATCTGCGCGAGGTCTGCGCGCCGTTCGCCGATCCGGAGGTCGGGCTGGTTACTTCCCTTTACCGTACTTCGGGAGTGAGGGGCGTCGGCTGCGCCGTCGAGGCGCTCGGCTTCTCCTGCGAGATGGTGCCGAACGTGATGACTGCGCTGAAGCTGGAGGGGTTGAGCTTCGCCCTCGGTGCGTCCATGGCGGTGCGGCGGAGTGCGCTGGAGCGGATTGGCGGGTTCGAGGCGCTGGTCGACTACCTGGCCGATGATTACCAGCTTGGCAACATGATTCACAGGGCAGGTTACCGTCTGGAACTCTCTCCGTTCTTCGTGGAAAGCATCATGCGGGGAAGCGAAAGTGTCTCGGAGGTGCTGGTGCGGCAGCTCAGGTGGGGGCGGACCATGAGGGTGTCGAGGCCCGGCGGCTACTTCGCCTCCGGGATCACTCTGCCGTTCCTCGGGGCCTTCCTTGCCATCGTGGCATCAGGTTTTTCGATGGAAGGTTTTGCCGCTGCGGCGCTGCTGTACCTCGGTCGGAGCGCAGTGTCCTTGAAATACAGCCGCGGCTTCGTAAAGGACGGGCTGCTGCCGCGCTGGCTCTGGCTCCTGCCGCTGCGGGATGCACTGTCTTTCGGGGTGTGGGCGCTGTCGCTCACGGGCAATCGCGTCCTCTGGCGCGGGCATCTCTTCCAGCTCAACAAGGGCGGGAAGATTGTGGAGATAGGCTAAGGCCTCGCCACGGAGGGGCACAGAGGAAAAACTTTAAAGACGCGTCAAGTGATGTGTCTGACGAATAAGCTCTGATAAAGGCAAATCCCCCCTGTCCCCCCTTTGACAAGGGGGGGACGTAAGGGGTGCGTCTTTGCCTACGATGACGACGTGCAGTAATGATGTGCAGTAATGGATGGCAGCAAATGGATGTGCAGCAAATGGATGTGCAAGTAGCAGTTAGTTTTTGAGGGTTCCTCTGTGGTCCTCTGTGTTTCCTCTGTGGTGAGGCTTTTTTAGAGGTTACCTACGGAAGAGCCAGAGGATGAAGGAGAGGATGACTGAGATTATGATGCTGGTGGCGAGGGGGAAATAGAAAGTGAAGTTCTCCCTTTTGACATAGATGTCACCGGGAAGGCGCCCGATCCACGGGATACGACCCGCCAGTGTCAGGATCACGCCTGCCAGTGCAATCACCAGCCCTACTACAATAAGAGATTTCCCCAGTGATGGCATAACGACACTCCAAGCTAAAAGTTTGAGTCTACGTGCTTAAGGATAAACTATAAAGGCGAAAGGATAAAGACCGTTTCCTGTCCTTTAGCCTTTCGCCTTTCTTTTAGCCCTTAGCCCTTAGCCCTTAGCCTACTTCTTCACATACCTTTCCTTCTCGCTGTAGATGCAGCCGCAGTACTTCTGACGGTAAAGCCCCATCTCCTTGGAAAGGTTGATCCCTTCCTGCCATCCGCGCCTGAAGTCATCGTAGTGGAAGTTCACCCCGTAGCGCTTTCCCAACTTCTCCCCGAATTCCCTGATCAGATCCTGGTTCTGGTACCTGCTGTACAGCAGGGTGGACGAGTAATGCTCGAAACCGAGCTCGGCCGCGGTCTTGGCGGCTTCTTCAAGCCTCGACCGGTAACAGTAGGCGCAACGCTCCTGCGGGTTGGCTGCCGTGTTGGCCAGGAATTCCTCCAGAAGGTACTCCTCCCGGTAGACCACATCCAGCTCCACCATCTCGGCGTACTGCCTGACTGCCTCGAGGCGGAGCTTGTACTCGGTGTACGGGTGGATGTTGTGGTTGTAGAAGAAGCCGGTGACCTCGACGCCGCCCGATCTAAGTTCCTTGACGGGATAGACGGCGCAAGGTCCGCAGCAGATGTG
>NZ_JBXKJL010000292.1:0-62746 GCF_056994735.1 Geomonas sp. | reverse complement strand
TGCCGTGTCTTGGAGGTGATGGCTATGAGAGTACTGTCAGTGATCCTGATGGTGCTGCTGACGTGCACGGCATGCGGCAGCAAGACAAAAGAGTCGCTTTATGCCGAAGGGGTCAAGCAACTGGAGGCCTCGAATCCAAGCGCTGCCGTCATCTATTTCAAGAACGCACTCGAGAAGGACGGCAATTATAACGACGCTCGCTTTCAGTTGGCGAAGGCCTACGCAGCCATGGGGAAGTTGGAGCAGGCTGAGAAGGAGTTTGCCAAGGTACTGAAGCAGAATCCTTCCCGTGATGAGGCCTCCCTGGAACTTGCTAAGGTCTTCAATCAGGAAGGTAAAGGTGATGAGGCCTTCAAGGTCGGCCAGGAGTACCTCGCGAAACACCCGCAGGACCCGGAGGGGATCGAGGTGCTGGGCATCTCCTGCGCGGTAAGGAAAAAATATGACGAAGCCGAAAACTACCTGTCGCAGGCGCTTAAACTGGCTCCCCAGCGTTCGCAGACCAAGCTGGAGATGGCGTCCGTGTTCAGTGTCACCGGCCAGATGGACAGGGCCAAGGCCCTGGCAGCTGAGGTTGTCCAGGCAGATGCCAAAAACATCAAGGCCCTCTATATGCTGGCTGCTTTGGAGAAAAAGACCGGCAACGACGACAAGGCCGTGGCGGCCTACCGGAAGATTCTGGAGCTGAAGAGCTCCGAGACTCAGGCCCAGTACAAGCTGGGGCTGATCTGGATCGAGAAGGGGGATCTGGCGCAGGCGGAGAAAGCTGCTGACGAGCTGATCAAGAAGTACCCGAAGAGGGGAGACGGTCATCGCCTCAAGGGGCTGGTGAGCTTTTACAAAAAGAACTATGGCGAGGCCATGGCCTCGCTGCAGGCTTCCATTAAACTCGGCCCCACCCTGGAGGCCTATCATTTTCTCGGACTCTGTTACTACAACAAGGGAGAGCTGGAGAACGCGCTCAGCCAGTTCCGGGTCATACTGGACCGGATGCCGAACTCCAGGCAGGCCAGGCTGATGACCGCCCAGGTCCTGATGGCACAGAAGCGGACGGACGATGCCGTAACCGAGATCAAGAAGGTACTGGCGCAAGACGACAACGATGCCGCCGCCCATAACATGCTGGGAACCGCTTACATGTCGCAGGGACAGTTCGACGAGGGGATGCGTGAGCTCAGTCGCGCGACCAGGCTGGACCCCAAGATGGTGTCGGCACACCTGAAGAAGGGGTACTACTACTTCAGCAGGGGGAAGAATGCCGAAGGGGAGACGGAACTCGCCACCGCCGTACACGCTGCGCCGGACGTCCTCAACAGCAGACTGTTGCTGGCCTCATACTACCAAAGGACCGGAAACCCTTCCAAGGCCCTTGGCATCCTCCAGTCCGGATTGACCGGCGCCAAATCCGATGCCCCCATCTACAACGCAATCGCCGCCCTGCAGATGAACGCCGGTAAGAAGGAAGAGGGGATCAAGAGCCTGGAGAGCGCGAAACGGGTCGATCCCGGCTTCCCTGGCTCCTATCACAACCTTGCCGGCATCTACGCCGCCTCGGGCCAGTATCCCAACGCCCTGGCGGAACTGGGCCAGTTGTTGAAGAAGGACCCCCAGAACCTCAGGGGAATGCTCTCCATGGCCGCCCTGAGCGAGATAAGCGGCAAGAATGAGGACGCGCAGCAGTACTACAAGAGGGCGGTGGAGACCAAGGCTCCCGAGGCGTATCTGGCCTTGGCCCGCTTCCACCAGAAGAAGGGCGCGGCGGACAAGGCGCTGGAAGTGCTGGACGAGGGAATCAAGCAGCAGCCGCAAGCGATCGCGCCGCTCGAAGCAAAAGGGCTGGTGCTGATGGCCAAGAAGGATTATCGCAGGGCGCTGAAAACCTTTGATCTGGTGGAAGCGCTGAACCTGGAGCAGGGGATAGCCCTGAAAATTCAGGCCTACCTGGCGACGAAGGATCGCGACCAGGCCGTGGAACAGGCGAGGCGGCTGATCACCAAGCACCCGGCTTCGGCACGAGGGTACGTCGTCCTCGCCTCGGTCTATCGCGAATTGAACGACCTCCCCTCCGCCATCGGCGAGGCCAACAAGGGGATCAGGATTGAGCCGAAGAACGTCGAGGCCCGGCTGGCCCTGGGGAGGCTGTTGCAGGCCAAGAAGGACTACAACGGCGCCAGGAGTGCCTTCGAGCAGGCCCTCAAGATCGCTCCCGATTCGGTACCTGGCCGCTTCGCGCTGGCGTCGCTTGACGACCTGACCGGTAAGAAACGGGAGGCTGCTGCCGGATATCGTGCGGTTCTGGAGCACAGCGACAGCTATGTTCCCGCCCTCAACAATCTTGCCTACCTCTGCCTGGAAGGCTATGGCAGGAAGGAAGAGGCCCTTCGACTCGCTATCACAGCCTATAAGCTCGAGCCCGGCAATGCCGGAGTCATGGACACGGTAGGTTACGCGCTCCTTAAAAACGGCCGCCATGCCGATGCTGTCAAGGTCCTTGAGCGTGCAGCGGCGCAGCTGCCGTCCGACCCCACGGTCAGCTACCATCTGGGGCTGGCCTACAAGGAGGCGGGGGACCGGGCGAAGGCCGGCCAGGCGCTGAAGAAATGTCTCTCCCTTGGAGAGTGTCCCGACACCAAGGCGGCTTCGGCGCTCCTTGCCCAGGTCAGCCGCTAGCCGGCGCCGTTCTCTGAAAAGAGAAGTAGGAGAGTAGGATCCCATGAACCTGCGCGTTGCCCTAGCCGTAGTTTCCGATGCCTTGTTGGCTGTCGCCGCACTCTTTATCGCGCTGTTATTGCGCTTTGGTGCGAGCTTTATGACGGCCGTTGAGTGGCAAGGGGACAACGCCTTAAAGGCCTTCGCAATCTTCGTGGTGGTGATGCTCTTCTCCTCGTACCTGATGGAGGTCTACAGCCTCCCCAAGGGAAGCTGCAAGCGGGAGATATTTCTTACCTGCCTGCAGTCGGGAGGCGCGGCATTTTTCGTCCTTTCCGTAGTCTATTATCTGGACCCCGCAGTGATGCTGGGGCGAGGCATCCTGTTCATTGCACTTGGCCTCTTCATCGTCTTTCAGTCCCTCTGGCATGCGGTCTCCGAGTCGGGACCGAGGCAGGGGCCGTTTGCCCACCGGGTGCTTATCCTTGGCTCCGGCGAACTCGCCTTCAACCTCGGGGAGATGCTCGGCCCGCTGAACAGCGGCTATGTCCTCGCGGGTTACCTGCCATGCCATGAGAAGGAACCTCCCAGCGGCGGCAGAGAGCTGTTGCACACGGTAAAGAAGGAGGGGGATCTGCTGCAGACCGCGCGGGTGCACAGAGCCAGCATGATCGTGGTGGCCCTGGCCGAGAGGCGGGGGGTATTGCCGCTGCAGGAGATGATGCGCTGCAAGTTGAACGGAGTCGAGGTGGTAGACGCCCCCACCTTTTACGAGATAGTGCAGGGCAAGCTGATGCTGGAACAGATGACGCCGGGCTGGATCATCTTCTCCAGCGGGTTCCGCAGGACCGCCCTGATCAATATCTACAAGCGCTGCTTCGATATCGTCCTCTCCCTTATCGGAATAATCGTCAGCGCACCCTTTCTGCCATTGGTAGCCCTGGCCATCAAGCTTGAATCCCCGGGGCCGGTCCTATTCAAGCAGGTGCGGGTGGGAAGCGGTGAAAAGCTCTTCACCCTGTACAAGTTCAGAAGCATGGGCCGCGACGCCGAGCGAAACGGCGCGGTGTGGGCGGCCAAGAACGACAGCAGGGTGACCCGGGTGGGGCGCTTCCTGCGGAACTCCCGGATAGACGAACTGCCGCAGCTATACAACGTGTTGAGAGGGGACATGAGCTTCATTGGCCCCAGACCCGAGCGTCCGGAGTTCGTCGAGTCGCTGAAGAGGGACATATATTTTTACTCCAAGCGCCACACCATAAAGCCCGGACTGACCGGGTGGGCCCAGGTCCGGTACCCGTACGGAGCAACGGTTGAGGACGCGGTCGAGAAGCTCCGCTACGACCTCTACTACATAAAGAACCTCAGCGTGTTTCTGGACTCGCAGATCATGTTCGAGACGGTGAAGGTGGTCCTCTTTGGTAGAGGCGGAAGATAAACCATCAGCCATGGAGACACAGAGAGTACGTAGAGATTGTCATCCCCGAATGCCTTTATCGGGGATCCAGATTTCACGTCGTTTAGGAGCTGGATTCCCGATCAGAATCGCTTCGGGAATGACAGCTTTGGAAGGTGGCGGAAGATTGGTACCAATCAGAATCGGCAATGCTGCATGCACATTGCGTCTGCTCCGCGTCATCGCGGTCTATCGTCTCTGTAGTTTCGTTGATCAAGTTTTCTCCGTGCCCTCCGCGTCTCCGTGGCTAAAAGTTGTGTGTAAGGAGAAGTCATGAAGTTAAGACTGATCGTGACATTGCTGACTGTTCTTCTCACCATGCCCATGGCTGCGAAAGCCGCCGATTACATCATTGGCGAAGGGGACAGCCTCGATATCGCCGTATGGGGGGTGAAGGAGCTTACCTTCTCGGTAAAGGTCCGTCCCGACGGCAAGATAACCGTCCCCGGTCTGGGAGAAGTCGTGGCCAGCGGCATAGCTCCCAGTCAGCTGCAGGCACAGCTTGGGGAGAGACTGAAGGAGTTGGTCAAGAACCCGATCGTGACGGTCACGGTAAAAGAGATCACCAACAGCAAGGTCTACATCTTCGGCTCCGGAGTGAAGGCCGCTATCTACGACCTCTCCCGGCGCACCTCTCTCCTTCAGCTTCTGTGCGTCCTCCCCGACGTGAAGGTAGCCGACCTGAAAAGGGCCTATCTGCTAAGAAACGGGAAGAAAATAAAGACGGACATCTATCGCCTCTTCATCGACGGCGACATCGAGCAGGACGTGCTCCTGGAGTCCAACGACTCGCTATTCATGCCGCTCCTTCTGGACCGCAACGTCTACGTCCTCGGGGCAGTCAATGTTCCCAAGGCCATCGAGTTCCGCGAAGGGATGAAGGTCATGGAGGCCATCCTCGAGTCGGGAGGCTTCACCAAATTTGCCGACCAAAACGACATAGTCATCCGCAGGAAGGGTGGGAAGGAGCCTGTCTCACTGGAAGTGAAGGCCAAGAAGCTCGCCAAGGACGGGGACCTGAGCCAGAACGTCGACCTGAAGGCGGGAGATTATATCGTGGTGAAGGAGGCTTTCTTCTAGCAGAGGAAAAGCCGCAGGACGCTCACAACCTTTCATCTGGATTCGGAATAGTAACGGGGTGCATATGCAGTCCTCCCAGGTTGACTACAAGAGATATCTGAACCTTATCATGCGGCGCAAGGAACTGTTCCTCGTTCTGTCTCTGCTGCTGATGACGGCCGCTTTCGCCGCGAGCTACCTGCTGCCAAGGAAGTACGAGTCGACGAGTACCGTTTTCATCGAGAAGAACGTTATCAGCGAACTCGTCAAGGGGATCACAGTCACTCCGTCGATGGAAGACACTATCAACGTTCTCACCTATGCCATTACCAGCCGCACCCTTATGACCAAAGTCATCGACACGATGGACATGAATCTCAGCAAGAACGACACCGATACCGAGGCATTGATCAAGAGCCTGCAGCAGAACACCAAGGTGAAGGTAAAGGACAAGAATCTTTTCACCATCTCGTTCATTGACAGCAATCCACGGGTGGCCAGAGACTTCGTCAATACCCTGGTGCGTCTCTACATAGAGGAGAACATGTCCTCCAAGCGGGGGGAATCGTACGACGCCACCAAGTTCCTCTCCGAGCAGATCGACACCTTCAACACCAAGCTGGAAAAGGCCGAAGCCGAAGTCAACACCTACAAGCGCCAAAACGGCGGAGTCATCGCCATCGACGAAGGAAAGCTCTTTCAGGAAATAAGCGTGGCGCAGCAAAAGCTCTACGACCTCGAGCTGCGCCGCCGCCAACTGGAGGGAATGCGGCAGACGACACGCAAGAGCAATGATCCCCTGGAAGCGAAACTTTCTTTCCTGCAAAAAAAGCTCGCCGAACTGCGGGTGCAATACACCGACAGCTACCCCGAGGTGTTGACGGTAAAGAGCGATATCGAGACGGTCAAGGAACAGCTGAAGTCCAGGAAGGCGGGAGAGTATCAGCCTCTCGATCCACAGGAGCTCGCGAAGATCGAATCCGAGATTTCCGCCATCAAGGTGACCGAGGCAGGTTTGAGGCGTTACGTCGCCACCAACAAGAAGACCCTGGAGAACATTCCGTCAGCTAAGGCAGGGCTTGAGAAGCTCGAACTGGAGAAGAAAAACCAGAAGAACATCTACGACCAGCTCTTCTCCAGGCACGGACAGTCCGAAGTCTCTAAGCAGATGGAAGTGCAGGACAAGTCAACGACTTTCAGGATCGTCGATCCTGCCGTTTTACCGGTGAAGCCTTCGAGCCCCGACCGCCTGAAGATCATGCTGATGGGTATCATCGGCTCGTTGGCCGCCAGTTTCGGTTTACTGTTCCTCCTGGACCAGATGGACTCGTCGGTGAAGGAGGTGGAGGCGGTAAAGGGGCTGGGGCTTCCCCTGCTGGCCATCATACCGAAGATGGAAGAGCCGACCGTCGTTGCACGTCAGCAACGAAGGTTCATGAGGGTGGCGGCCGCGGCAGCGCTTTACTTCCTGGTCATGCTCTGTTTCCCGGCCATGGAACTCCTGCAGTTGCCCTACATGGATAAAGTTTTGGACCAGGTGAATGCGCTTCACCTTCCGCAGAGCATGAAAGGGCTGGTTCGCTGAATGGTTTTGGACAGACTTTGGTTGCCAAGAAGTGTGAGGTGTTATGAGCAGGATTGAAATGGCGATGGAAAAGGCCTCTCTGCTGAGGGAGGGGATTCAGGAACCCTTGATGCCGGAGCCCGCAGAACCGGTGCAAAGGGGAGAGCATCGGGCACCTCTCTTTATAGCGCCGGTCCAAAAGCTCAATCCCCGGAACCCCTTTCTGGTCAACCTGCACGACCCTCACTCCCCGACCGCCGAGGAGTACCGAAAGCTGAAGTCCACGCTGGTGAAGATGACCAAAGGGGACCGCTTCAGGAATGCGGTGATGGTGACCAGCTCGGTCCCGAACGAGGGAAAGAGCCTGACCTCGCTGAACCTGGCCATGAGTCTGGCGCAGGAACTCGATCACACCGTACTCCTGATCGATGCCGATCTGCGCCGCCCCTCTTTGCACCGGTACCTGGAGGTGGAACAGGGAGCAGGGCTTGCCGACGTTTTGCTCGGCGAGGCAGAGATAGGCGAGACTATCGTCCCAACCGGCATCGGGAAACTTTCGGTAATGAGGGCAGGACGCCAGGTGGACAATCCCGCCGAGCTCTTCTCATCGGACAGGATGAAACAGCTGGTACACGAGATGAAGCATCGCTACCCCGACCGCTACCTCATCTTCGATACCCCGCCGGTACTGCCCTTCGCGGAAACACGCTCCCTCGGCAATCTCGTTGACGGAGTCCTCTTCGTTGTCATGGAGCGCTTGGCCTCCCAGGCAAACATCCAGGACGCCGTGGAATCCTTGAAGGGGTGCTCCATTTTCGGCCTGGTGTACAACGCCGCCTCGTTCGGGGGCAATGACGATCGCTACTCTTACTACCGCAAATACGAGAAACCGGGGAAAGCGTAGGCAAGATCTAACTCCTGTTTCATGGTCTTCTCCTTGACCTCCGTGTCTCCGTGGCTAATGGTTTTGTCTTTTGATGCAATGAAGTTTTGAATTTGGGGGGACTCTGTGTACGAGTCGTTTTTCAATCTCAGGAAAAAGCCGTTCGAGCTGGTCCCCGATCCGGACTTCATCTATCTGAGTCGTTCGCACAAGAAGGCACTCACCTACCTCGACTACGGCATCAGGGAGCGGGCCGGGTTCATTCTCCTCACGGGAGAAGTCGGCTCAGGAAAAACCACCCTGATCCGCGACCTGCTGAAAAAGAAGTACGACAGGGTAGTGCTGGCAAAGGTGTTCAATACGCGCGTCAGCTCCGAACAACTCCTCGCCATGATCAACGACGATTTCGGATTGCCCGTGGCGGGGAAAGACAAGATCTCCCTGATGCGGGAGCTGAACGATTTCCTCCTCGAGCAGTACGCACAGGGGAAGCATCCGATCCTGATCATAGACGAGGCCCAGAATCTTGCCGGCGATCTCCTCGAGGAGATCAGGATGCTGTCCAACCTCGAAAGCTCCCACGCCAAGCTCCTGCAGATCATGCTGGTGGGGCAGCCCGAGCTGCGCAGCACGCTCGGCACCTCGGAGCTGTTGCAGCTTCGCCAGAGGATCAGCATCAACTGCCACCTTAAGGCCCTCAGCCGGGAGGAGACAGCCGAGTACATCCTGCACCGGATGGAGGTGGCCGGCAACGCCACTGCCGTTCAATTTTCCGAGGAGACCCTCGACGTGATTCACGGGTGCAGCCGGGGGATCCCGCGTCTTATCAACATCATCTGTGACTTCCTGATGCTCTCAGCATTCGCGGAGGAGACCAGGTCGGTCCCGCTCGAAATGGTGCGCGACATCATCGGCGACCTCGATTTCGAGAACCACTACTGGGGAGGCGCTCCCGTCGAGCAGGCAGGGAAGGACGGCGGTGTAGCAATCGTCAAGGCCGAGCCTTCTTCCGAGCTTGTGGTCGACCTGGCACAGCGGCTCGACACGATGGAGAGAGAGTTCACCCTGAACGTCCCGGCTGCGCTGAAGGAGATCTCCGACAGTCTCGCGCTCCTTCAGGAGGAGTTCAGGACGCGAATCGGTAAATGGGAAACGATGGTGAACGATCTCAGCGGAATTCCTGCCGCCGTTCCGTCCGTCACGACTGCAGGAGCAGGAGGGTTTGTACGACGCCTCTTTGGCGGTGTCGACTCTCAGGGAACGTGAACACGGAGCAGCCCCCACATAACCGCTTCATCTGTCTCGCGACACTTGTGCTGGCAACTTTCGCCGGGGGGAGGGTTGAGGCAGGTGAACTGCAGCTGAGGCCTTCGATCTCGGTAGGCGAGGAATACACGGACAACATCAGGGAAACCGCCGACGGGAGAAAGACTGAATACACCACCCGCGTCCGGCCCAGCGCAGTCCTTGGCTACCGGGCGAAGTGGTTCGATCTTGATACCACCTACGGCTTCGATTACCGCCACTATGCCAGAGGGACCCGTGGCGATGAAGAGATCCATAACGTCGACCTGAAAGCGACGGCCCAGCTCGTTGAAAACTTCATATTTCTCGATCTGACCGATGCCCTGCACCGGACGACAGTGAACGTGGCCCGCGACGTGGAAACGGAAAGCCTGGTGGCAGCTCAGACCACCAGGAACATCGCCTCTGTCGTGCCCTTTCTCCTCTGGCACCCGACCGACAAGGCCATGCTGAAAACCGGCTATCGCTATGATGACACCCGCTACTGGGAGGGGAGTGGCATCGATAAACGTGAAAACGGCGCCTTCGCGGAGCTGGCTCATCAAGTGAGCGAGAGGTTCAGCATTTCAGGCGGATACACCTTTGCCCGTGGCGAAACGTCGACATTAGACTATGACCGGCACGACGTAATCGGCGGCTTCAAGTACAGCTACGCCGACAACTGTTTCCTGTTCGGCAGCGTCGGCAACAGCTGGCAGAGCTTTTCGAGAGGTACCAGGACCAGTTACCTGCTGTGGGATGTCGGGATCAGTCATGACTTCCGTTTTCTCCAGGCGCTGCTAGAGACCAAAGTCCAAGACGTCCAGGACCCGTTGACCGTCTCGACCAGGCAGGTGACCTATACCGGTCGCCTCGACAAGCCCTTCGCCCGCGGCGCCTTCGGCCTGAGCAGCACCTATGCCGAGTACTTCGTCACACAAACAGGTGACCTCGAGCATCGTCGGCTGAGCGTGACCGGAACCGGGCGCTACGACATCATGCCACGGCTTTCAGTGTCAGCCTCGGTGACAGCCGATCGTTTCAGTCACACACAGGTTGATGACTATCCGTACCGCCTGACCGCAAGCGGTGCGGTCAACTACGGTTTTTATAACGATTACACCGCGCTGTTGCTCTCCTATACCTACCGAAACGATCGTCACTCGTTCGACAGCACAGGCGGCGATAAGGTGACGAACCGGGTGCTGCTGGAGATCAAAACCGGGTTGTGAAGGCGGAAAAGGCCTCATCGAATCGACGAGACATTTCTGACGGGACCAAGGCATGAAAACCATTTCTTTCATCATCTTGAGCTGGAACTCCGAATCGTATCTCGAGCCTTGCCTGTCTTCTCTGGTGAATAGATGCACAGAGGAGGGTATCACCTACGAGGCGATCATTATCGACAACGGTTCGGTTGACGGTTCGGTCGCCCTGCTTAGGCGTTTCGAGGAGCGCTATCCCGGATGCTTCAAGCTCATCATCCTGGACCGAAACAGAGGAACCACCTACACGCGCAACCTGGGGCTGAATCTGGCACAGGGCGAATACCTTTGCATACTCGACTCCGACACTGAGCTTCACAACGGCAGTTTGAGCGAAGTCCTTGACCTGCTGAACACCCGGCAGCGGGTCGGCATGATAGCTCCACAACTCATCCTTCCCGATGGCAGCGTGCAAAACTCGGTAAAACGCTTTCCTACCCTTTGGCACAAGATCATCAAGATACCGCGGATCCTCTTCGGAATCCGTACCTGGAACGCTGACTTCTACCAAAATTTCCCTTTTGAAGGAGAACGGCAGGTCGATTCGGCAATCTCGGCCTGTTGGATCTTCAGGCGGGAGTTGCTGAACAAGGTGGGTTACCTGGACGAGAAGATCTTGTATTCGCCCGAGGATCTGGACTATAGCCACAGGATCAGGAAGGCGGGATTCACCATCTTGTATTATACCCCGCTGAAACTTCTGCACCACACCCAGCAGATCAGTCACCGAAAGCCCTTTTCCAAGGTCTCCCGCAGCCATTTCAGCGGCCTGATCTACTACTACCGGAAGCACGGAGGCTGGTTGCTCCGGCCGAGCTTCAACGACCAGGTAGAGTGATTCGGGATAGAAGAAAGGTCGCAGACCTTGGGCTTCCCCAGCCATACTTTCCGAAAGGACCGTGCCCGTGAACGCTACTGCTTTAATTCTGAAGATCAGACGCAGGGAGACCCCGTTCTACGACAGGCTATATCTGTTCCTCAAGCGGCTGCAGGCCTTCAACTTTCCGGTTATCAGGCCCCTTCATAGTCTTCTCTACTCCGAGTACCGGATGCGGAGGACGCTGTGGCGCCGGTTATGGCAGTTCATGTACTACGAGCCTCTTTTCAAGAGCCGCTGCGAAGAGGTAGGCAAGGGGCTGAACCTGGCGGGAGGTATCCCTCTGGTTCAGGGAAACCTGCACATGGTCCTGGGCGACAACGTTTCGCTCCATGGGAAATCGACCTTCACCGGCGCCAAGGTCTTCCAGCAGCCCACGCTGCGAGTCGGCAACAACACGGTGCTTGGGTATCAACTGCAGATCACCGTGGGATGCGATGTCACTATCGGCAACAATGTCATGATTGCCGGAGGGGTCTCCATCTTCAGCTACGACCAGCACCGCTCCAATCCGGCTGAGCGTCATCTGCCGCCTCCGCCGGAAAGCAGCAAACCGATCGTCATCGAGGACAACGTCTGGATCGCGGAGAAGTGCCTGATCATGAAGGGGGTGGTGATCGGCAGGAATTCCATCGTGGCCGGCGGAAGCGTGGTGACCCAGCGGGTGCCTCCCGACTCGCTGGTGATCGGCAACCCGGCCCGCATTTTCCCGCTAATATACTGACCCGCCCCGTCGTCAGGATGACATCCCCTTTCGGCGACCCTTGGCCACCGGCTCCGTGCCGGAAGTCCGGGCCCAGGGTGTAGAGGCGGCCCATACTCAGGCAGCAAGTCAAGGAGGCAGACTGTGACGACTTTGCAAAGGCTCAATTCGGTGTTCTGCGAGGTGTTCGATGACGACGGCCTCAATCTCACGCCGCAGATGACGGCAAACGACGTGGACGGGTGGGACTCACTCTCTCACGTCAACCTGATCGTGGCGATCGAGGCCACCTTCGGCATCAAATTCAGCCAGAAGGAACTCCTGGCCCTTAAGATGGTGGGGGACTTGCTCGCCTGCGTGGAGAAGAAGATCCAGCACTAACTGCTGCCGTTGAATGAATCGGTTGAGAGAACACCTGTGTCTGGGGACGGGAAAACGGTGGGCACTTCTGTAGGAACACGCCCAGTCTGGGCGGAGCGAGCACTCTTAACATGGTCGAGGAAGTTACCAAATACCTGTACGAACCAAACCTCGTGATGGAACTGGCCATCCTGCTGGCGATGGTCTGCTCCTTCGCCAAGCCGAGGTACTTCACGGCGCTGATGGCCGCGCTGTTGCTGATGCGGCCCAACGAGAGGTTCGAGTGTGTCGTGTCCTATCCGAAGCTGATCTTTCCGGTGCTGGCGCTGTCTCTGCTGCTCTTCTCCTCGAAAGAGGAGAGACGGACGCAGGTGCTCGCGGATAAACCGCTTTTGTACTTCATGCTCTTCATCATGGTGCAGACGGCGATATTCCATCCGCAGGACCTCTCTCGCAACGCGTCTTTTTTGGCCGTTGGCTTCTTTTTGTACTGCACCCTGCTCGTCTTCTGCTCGGACTCGGCTGGGGCGGCTGCGCAAAGCCTTGCCGTGGTCGCGAGCCTCCTGTTCGTATGCGGCGAACCTCTGTACTACCACTACACCGAGGCTGCAGGAAGCCCCGCCTGGAATTTCTTTCATGTCACCCAGGCCGGCAGGCTGCAGGCCTGGGGCAACTGGAAGAATGCCAACGAGACGGCCTTCCTTGCCTGCATAGGCATCGCCAACGTCCTTTTTCTATGCGTCAGGTACCGCAGGACCTTGCTCTACCTGGCCGGCTCGCTGCTGATACCGTTTTTCACCCTGGTCATCTTCCTGACCGGGTCCAGGGCGGGGCTTGCCTCGCTGGTGCTCCTCTTCCTGCCGCTCTTGATGCTGCTGGACATAAAGGGCGTCAGAGTCGTTCTGGCTGCCGGCCTCGTGGTGGCGATGCTGGTGTCGGGCAGCTACGCGCCCCAGCGGCTTGACACCGAGGCCTCGACGGCGGACCGGCTGGACCTCAGGCATGGCGGTATGATGCTCTTCAAGGAGTATCCGCTGGTAGGGGTCGGATTCCAGCGGGCCAGGTACGAATTCGGCGGACAGCCGCTGCACAACACCTACCTGCAGACCCTGGTAGAAACGGGGCTGCTCGGAGCCCCGTTTCTCTTCTACTATCTCTTCAGGATCGGCAGGCAGGCCTGGCGCAGGATGCTGGATAACAAGAAGGGGGGACTTTCCAACGCCAACCTGGCCGTTGCCGGCGGCATCTACTGCAGTTCCCTGTTCTACTACATGTGGGCCAACCAGTTGCTGTCTTTGCTCTTCTTCTTGACCATGGCGCAGGTGAGCGTCGCCCTGCGGCTGGCGGGAAAGGAGGTCGCGGGGGAGTGCAGCAAATCCGCCATGGAGATCCCTTTGCCGGCAGTCGCTGGGGGATGCATCACAGAGGGTAGCGGTGTCCGATACTCAGGTTAAAAACAGCATTTTTCTCATGGCCGGCAGGGCGATCGTCCTTGCGGTCTCGGTGATCACGCCGGTAGTGCTGGTCAGGTGCTTCTCCGTGGGCGAATACGGACAGTACCGGCAGGCCATGCTCATCATCACCACCGCCGGCTCCATCATCTCGCTCGGCATGCCTAACAGCCTGTACTATTTCTTCCCGCACTTCCCGTCCGAGAAGGGGAGCTACCTATCGCGTACCATCGTGGTCACTTTCCTCTCTGGTTTGCTTTTTTGCCTGCTGATGTGGGCCGGCGCCGGTGAAATCGCCATTTTTTTCAGGGACCCGCGCTACCTGGAGACGAGTCTCCTCGTCGGCATGACCACCTTTATGTTCGCCTTCTCTTCGCTGCTGGACACGGCGCTCCTGGCCGACGGGGAGGTGAAGCTTTCGGCGAAGATCATGAGCGGCGGTAAGATTTTGCAGGCCCCGGTGCTGATCGCCTGCGCTCTGACCGGCGGGGTCTACCTGCTGCTGGTGGGCTTCCTGTGCTCGCTGGTTTGCAAGTCTCTCGTGTCGCTTGTGATTTTCAGGAAGAGGTATCGAATTTCGCTGCGGGGGCTGAAACTGGCGGACTCCTTGCCGCACCTAAGCTATGCCGTCCCCTTGGGGATGGGAGGCATCTTCGCCATGCTGTCGGAGTCGGCCGACAAGTTCATGGTCTCCCACCTCCTGGGAGAGAAGGCATTCGCCCTATACTCCACGGGGTGTTACGAACTCCCTTTCATCATCGTCATCTTCGGCTCGATAGGAGACGTGATGCTGCCGGTAGTGGTAAGGCTGAAAAGCATGCAACAGAACGAGGCGGTGGCCCAGGCCTGGCACAAGGCCATAGAACAGTCGATGCTGATCGGCATACCCGTTTTCGTCTTCTTCTTCGCCTATGCCGGCGAGTTCATCACCACCGTTTTCACCGCCAAGTACCTCGAGGCCGTACCGATCTTCAGGGTGTCGTTGATCACCGTCCTGCTCGAATCGTTGCGCTACGGCATGATCACCAGGGCGTACGCGCGCACAGGCTTCATGCTGGTGGCGTCCATGGTCGCCTTCTGCCTGATGCTGGTCGCCTCGTACTTCGGGATCAGGCACTTCGGCATGATGGGGGCCATCGTCTCCTTCGTTTCCGCGAGATGCCTCATCGTCGGCTCCGAGATCGCCTATTCGAAGTACATCCTTTCGCTCAGGTGGCGCCGCTTGCTCCCCTTCGGCTACATGGCCAGGATCCTCGGGATATCCCTGTCGTGCCTGCTGCTGCCACTTGCCTTGCGGAGCTTCTACGTATCCGGCAGCGATCTGCTACAGCTTTGCTACCTGATGGCTTTCTCGTTCTCCTCATTCGCCTATCTCACCAACATCACGGGTTTTTGGAGCGCCGAGGTCCTGCCGGTGCCGCTTCCGGTAAAGAGATGGCTGCAGTACCTATTTCCCGGGAAGCGTGGCGACGTCTCGGCCTGACCTATTCGGCAGCGGAATTAAAGAGGCATCAATAGATGAGAAAGCTGTATCTGCAAAACTGGGCCGGGACCTACCTCAAGGAGGAACTCTGCAGGCCGTTCAGAAAGAGGGAGGGGGGGGCGCGGCACGTCATCTTCCAGTTCGTGGACCACTTCGAGCTGGCCGGGAAGGAGCCCCGGCTGTCGCAATGGATGTCGAGGTACCCGGATCTGGCAGGGCGGCATCGGGATGCCGACGGCGAGTCTCCCAAGCACACCTGGTTCTATGCGCTCGACCTCATGCGCGAGGAGGAGCTTGACTCCCTGAGAGAGTTGGTGACCGCCGGGTTGGGGGAGGTCGAACTGCACTGGCATCACGGTCATGATACCCAAGAGACCTTCCTGGCCAAGCTATGCTCGGGACTTGCCGTCTTCCAGAAGTTCGGATTCATGCGTCCCATAGCCCCGGGGACGGAGGGGTGCTTCGCTTTCATCCACGGCAACTGGTCCTTGAACAACTCCCGCGGGGACAGCCTCTGTGGCATCGACAACGAGATCGAACTCCTCAAGAGCGCCGGTTGCTACGGGGACTTCACCTTTCCCGCGCTGCACTGCGAGGCGCAGCCGAACCTCATCAACTCCATCTATTATGCGGACTTCAAAAGGGGCAAGCCGGGATACTTCAGCGGCCGCAGGGCGGAGGTGGGTATCCGGGAGACGGAAAAGGAGTTCATGATCTTCCCCGGCCCCCTGACGGTGAACTGGAGGGACTGGCGCTTCAAGTGGCACCCGACCATAGAGAACGGAGAGATCGGCGCTAGTCGCACCCACTGTGACTCCAGGCGCATCGACGCCTGGATCCAGGCCGGCATCCACGTCAAGGGACGTCCGGAGTGGATCTTCGTCAAGGTCTTCTGCCACGGCGGGCAGGACCACAGTCACGTGCTGGACCAGGAAACGGACCGGATGCTCGGCTACCTGGAAGAAAGGTACAACGACGGCAGCGAGTACCTGCTGCACTACGTGACCTCCCGCGAGGCCTACAATATAGTGAAGGCAGCCGAGGACGGCAAGACCGGAGATCCTCATCAGTACAGGGATTACCTGATCCCCCATCCCTTCAAGAGGTGATCTGGCTGCCCCGGTGTTCCGCTAATTATGGCCGCTACCTTTAAGTGCGGGCAGGACAGAAGACAGAATCGGTTGTACGGGTAGGGGAGGGAATGGCACATCCCTCGACAAGCTAAAGTGAGTACGGCCATGCTGGAGTTGGCGAAGCGGACGCCGCAGCCATGGCCCGCTGCCTAGCGGCCATGCTAAAGGCCGTTCGGGTCGTTGCAGGGGCCGTCGCCGGAGAAGAGAGCCTGCCGTCAGGTGCTGACGGCTCTTCAAGAGAGGTTTCACAATGTGCGGGATTTTCGGAATTGCCTACTGCGATGCTTCACGCCGGGTCGACGAACGGATGGTGGCTGAATCGACCGACCTGATGGCGCACCGCGGCCCAGATGACGGCGGTTATTGGGCCGGCGGCAACGTGGGGCTTGGGCACCGGCGCCTTAGCATCATAGACCTCTCTCCGTCCGGTCATCAGCCGATGTTCAACCAAAGCGGCTCCATCGCGCTGGTCTACAACGGGGAGATCTACAACTTCCCGCAGATCCGCGCGGAGCTGATCGAAAGGGGACACGCCTTCAAGAGCCGCAGCGATACCGAGGTCATCATCCACGCATACGAGGAGTGGGGCTTCGACTGCCTGCACAGGTTCAACGGCATGTTCGCCTTTGCCATTTGGGACTCGCGCAGTTCCACCCTGTGGCTGGTGCGTGACAGGCTGGGCGTGAAGCCTCTGTACTACTACTTTGACGGAAAGGTGCTGTTATTTTCTTCGGAGGTCAAGCCGCTGCTGGCCACGGGGCTGGTGCGAGCCGAACTCAATCCGGAAGTTATCGACGCCTACCTGAGCGTCGGCTACGTCCCCGCGCCCCAGACCATGTTCAAGGGGATCTGTAAGCTGAGGCCCGGCCATTTCCTGACTCTGAGGGACGGCGGGCTGGTGGAGAAGGAGTACTGGGATTTCGCCTCGGTGGAGGCTTCCGAATGGGGAGCCGCCGAAAGCCTGCAGCGCCTGGAGGCGCTCCTGCTCGACAGCGTCAGCAAGAGGCTCATCAGCGACGTGCCTGTCGGCGTCTTCCTGAGCGGCGGGCTCGATTCGAGCCTGGTTGTCTCCCTGGTGAGCGGGCTGAGCGAAGCCTCGGTCAACACCTACACCGTCGGATACGACTCCGGGCTCAGCGAGGCCGGCTACGCGGAGCTGGTTGCCGGCAGGTTAGGCACCCGGCACCGCATGTTCAAGTTGCGGCCGGAGGATTTCTTCTCGTCGCTGGCCACCATGGTCGGCTTCTGCGAGGAGCCCGTGGTGGAGCCCGCCGCCATTGCCCTTTACCACATCTCCCGCCTTGCCAGAGAAACCGCCACGGTCCTTCTCTCCGGTGAAGGGAGCGACGAGCTCTTTGCCGGCTATTACCTCTACCACCTGATGGCGCAGATCGAGCGGGCGCAAGGGCTGCTGCCAAGGGCGCTGCCACAGGCTCTGGCCCGCATCGCCCACCCCTATTGCAAGCTCAAGCATCTGAAGTACCTCGACTGGCTCTCGACCCCCCTGCAGAAGAGCTACCAGGGAACCTCGAGCTACCTCACGGAGAGCGTTAAGAAGAAGCTGTACGCCCCCGAGTTGCTAGCCGGAAAGGGGAGGTACTTGGAGGAGACTTTCAGCTACCATTTCGACCGTGTAAAGCACATGCCCGACAGCGTCAACAAGATGCTCTACGTCGACACCAAGACCTGGCTGGTCGACGACCTCCTCCTGAAGGCGGACAAGATGACCATGGCGGCCTCTGTGGAGCTCAGGGTCCCCTTTCTGGACTACCGTCTGGTCGAATTTGCCATGTCGCTACCCTCGTCTCTGAAGCTGCAAAACGGCTGCGGGAAACGCATCCTGAAGAATCTCGCCCGGCAACGGGTGCCGGACGAGATCGTGGACAGGAAGAAGATGGGTTTCCCGGTCCCTATCGACGAGTGGTTCGGGGCCGGGCTCTTTCCCGCCATCAGCGACAGGATAGCGAAGTCGGATCTGCTGTCGTTTTTGAATCCCCGATCCGTGCAACGCTTGCTAAGCAGGCATCAAAGCGGCGCGGAGGAAAACGGCAAGCTGATCATGTCGCTGCTGGTGCTGGACGTCTGGAAGGAGACCTTCCTAGCCGGGGCGCACCAGGGCGGAGTCTCGCCATGAAAAAAGTGGTGATCGTCTCTTACAACTTTCCTCCGGTAGGGGGCGCGGGGGTGCAGAGGCCCGTCAAGTTCGTGAAGTACCTACGCCGGTATGGCTGGGAACCGGTGGTGCTCACAGTCGCCAATCCTTCCGTCCCGGTCTTCGATCACGGCCTGCTGCGCGACATCCCGCCCGGCGTGGCGGTGCACGGCGCCCGCAGCTTCGAGCCCTCCTACGCTCGAAAGCGGGAGTTCGATTCCTCTGGGGCGACCTTCGTGTCCCGGGTGAAGCAGGCGGTGAAACGGGTGGCGGCCAACTTCCTGCTCCCCGACCTGCAGGTCCTCTGGTGGCCGGGACTCGTCATCGGGCTGGTGCGGGTGATGATGTCGCACCGCCCCAAGATCATCTTCGTAAGCGCCCCGCCTTTTTCCTCCTTCTTGCCGGTGGTTTTCCTGGGGAGGATGATGCGGGTCCCGGTAGTGCTGGACTACCGCGATGAATGGTCCTTTTCGCGGGAGCACTGGGAGAATTCGACCAAGCACGGCATGGCCAGTAGGCTCGACTCCCTGATGGAGCGCTACGCCGTCTCAAGGTGCGCGGCCTTCACCGCCGCCAACCGAAGTTACGTGTCTGCCATCTCCGCAAACTATGCCGGTGCCGCCACCGGCAAGGGATTCGTGGTGACTAACGGCTTCGACGAGGACGACTTTGCTCCCAGGCCAAAGCACCTCGCCCCCTCGGACCGGGGAAAGATCAAGATCGTCTACGCGGGGACGGTCTGGAAGGCAACCTCTCTGGCCAGTTTCCTGGCGGCATTGCGGCAACTCATGGCGAATGACACGGCCATGCGGGAAGTCCTGAGCGTGAGGATATTCGGCAGGGTGGTGGACGCCGAGCTTCCACACCTCGAGGACGAGGGGGTGGCAGGAGTGGTGCAGAGGCACGGCTACCTGCCGCACACGGAGCTCATGGGTGAAATCTGGAACGCCGACGTGCTGCTCCTCACCCTGAGCGACCTGCCGGGGGCGGGGAAGATCATCACCGGCAAGGCCTTCGAGTACATGGCCTCAGGGAAACAGATCCTCGCGCTGGTGCCCGAGGGCGAGACGAGGGATCTGTTAGCGACCAACTACAACAAGCTCTCCGTCGTTCCTGCCGAGGACCTTGATGGCATCCGCCGCGCATTACGGCAGATCGTGGCGGAGATAGGGAACATCAGGATGACCCCCGGCAACGACGTCTCGCACTTTTCCCGCAAGGCTTTGGCCGGAGAGCTCGCTGCGGTCTTCGACAAGGTGGTGGGACAATGAGCGAGACCTGTCGCGTCATGCACGTGGTGGAAAGTCTGGATGTGGGAGGCATGGAAAACGGAGTGGTGAACATAGCGAACCTCATCGACAAGGAGCGCTTCACCTTGTTCGTGTGCTGCCTGTCGCACCCCGGGAGCCTCACTGCGAGGATTCGGGACAACGGAGTCGAGGTGGAAGTCCTCCACTGGCGCGGGGGCTTCAGCCTTTCGCTCTTCTTCAAGCTGGCGAGGGTTTTCAGGGCGTGCAAGGTGGACGTCGTGCACACCCACGGATGGTTGACTCTCCTTTACGCGTCCATCGCCTCGGTCCTGGCCAGGGTGCCTTGGCTGATCAATGGCGAGCACGGTACCTTTCACCTCGACAACATGAGAAGAAGGGCGGCTTACCGCTTGCTCTCGCTTCTGGTCGACCGGTATGTGGTGGTGTCGCACTCGCTGGAAGACGAGGTAAAGAAGATCTTACGGGGGCTGCGACCGAGGGTGGTCTCGATTCCCAACGGGGTCGACCTGCGGAAATTTTCTCCGGCCGGCGGGGGAGAGGTCGACGCAATCAGAAGGGAAGTAGGCATTCCCCCCTCCGCCTGCGTGATAGGGAGCGTGGGGCGGCTGGAGTTGGTGAAGAACTACGAGATGCTGCTGCACGTCTTTTGCCGGCTCTCGGGAGATCACCCTGAGCTGCACTGCGTGCTGGTAGGGGACGGCTCCCGGATGGAAAGCCTGCAGACCCTGGCCAGAGAGCTGGGGATAGCGGAAAGGGTGCACTTCACGGGCAAAACCGACAAGCCCCATAAGATGATGTGCGCACTCGACATCTTCCTCTCCACCTCCTTTAGCGAAGGGATGTCCAACACCATCCTGGAAGCCATGGCCTGCGCAAAGCCGGTCGTCGCCACCGAGGTAGGGGACAGCGGCAAGCTGATAAAGGGGGGGGAGAACGGATTCCTGGTGCCGTCCGGCGACAGCCGGGCGCTGGAGGAGGCGCTCATGCCCCTGATAGCGGACCGCGAGCTGCGCCGGCGGCTCGGCGCTCGCTCCAGAGAGCTTGCCGAGCAGGGATACGACATCAGCAAGATGATCGACGTCTATCAGGCCGTATACCTGGAAGCGACAGGCAAGGCAGGGAGATCATATGGTCTATGAAAAGATCGCCAAACACATATTGCTGCCCTTATATCTGCGAAAGACAGGGAACCGGACCCTGGAAAGGCTGTCGTGCCTGGAGAAAAGCCAGTATCTGAGCCCGGATGCCATCCGCGAGAGGCAGTTCGAGGCCCTGAAGAAACTGCTGGAGCACTGCTACCGCAATGTCCCCTTCTACCGGGAAAGGTTCGACTCTGTCGGCTTCGATCCCGCTAGGTTCCGCGATTTCAGTGAACTTGGCGTCATCCCCTATCTCACCAAGGCGGAGTTGCAGAAGAACCTGCACCGGCTGGTAGCCTCCAACTTCCGCAAGGAAGAGCTGGTCCTCGACGCTTCGGGAGGGTCGACCGGGAAACCGACCAACTTTTACAAAGACAGGGGCCGCTTTCTGGACAGCCGGGCGGACCAGATCCGGCATGACAGATGGTGCGGGTGGGACTTGGGGGAGAAATGCGTCAAGCTGTGGGGGGCACAAAGAGAGTTCGACAGCCAGATCTCCAGGAAGTATCAGCTGGTGGAAAGGTACGTGCACCGCATTTACGGCTTCAACGCCTTCGACATCTCTGAAGAGAAGGTGCATAACTACCTGACCGCACTCGGTACCATCCAACCGACCATGATTCTCGCCTACGCCAACGTGGCTTCCCTTTTCGCCAAGGTCATCAGCGGCAACAACCTGGACATAAGCGGCCTGCGCCTCAAAGGGATGATCTGTTCGGCTGAGACGCTGACCGAGGGAAAACGTGGCGACATCGAGTCCGCCTTCCGCTGCAAGGTGCTGAACCGCTACGGATCTAGGGAAGTGGGACTGGTTGCAAGCGAGTGCCTGCAGCAAGAAGGGCTGCATGTCAACGCCGACAGCGTGTACCTGGAAATCGAGAAGGGGGGCGTGGCTACCTCGCCTGGCGAGCTGGGTGAAATCATCGTCACCGATCTTTGGAACTACGGAATGCCCTTCATCCGTTACCAGATGGGTGACGTCGGCGCCAGGAGTCTCCACCCCTGCAGCTGCGGCCGCGGCCTCCCCACCATTTCGGACGTCACTGGCCGGGTCAGCGACTTCTTCGTAGATGCCAAGGGTGGCCTCGTGCACGGCGAATACTTCACTCACCTCTTTTACGGAGTGGAAGGCATCGAGCAATTCCAGCTGGTGCAGGAAACCCGCGACCGCCTCTTTCTCAAAATCGTCCCCGGCAGCGGCTTCGTCCCCGCCTCGCTGGGCCCCATCCTCGACAAGATCAGGCTGTGCCTTGGGGCCGATGTCGCCGTTGCTGTTGAGTATTGCACCTCATCACTGGTCGAGGCGTCGGGAAAGTTCAGGTTCACCATTTCCAACGTCGCCAACGGATACTTCAACGACCGGGGTTAACTGTCCATCGCGCCTGCACCTGAAAATGGAGGCCCCGGAGAAAAGGTATTATGAAAGTAATCTCCATATGCCACATGTTTCCGAACGTGGTGCGACCACACTTGGGCATCTTTGTAAAAGAAAGACTGCTGCGTGTGGCAAAAAGAATCGATCTGACCATGGTCGCACCGGTCCCCTCGTTTCCTTTCCTGGAGAAGACCGCTAAATATGCGGGCTACCAACGGATAAGAGCGCATGATCACTCCGGCGAGATGAAGGTTCTGCATCCCCGCTATTTCATGATCCCCAAATATTTCAAGTTCATGGACGCCCGCTTTTATGAACGCTCCTTGAGAAGCTTCGTAGCGGAGCTCCTGCAAGAAAACGGCGCCGAACTCCTGGACGTGCACTGGGTCTATCCTGACGGGCTGGCGGCTTTGGAGTGGGGGCAAAGGTTCGGTAGGAAGGTGGTTGTCACCGTACGGGGCAACGAGGCGCTCCACTACTACCAGGACGGCCCTATACGGAAGATGATTGTTGAGAAGATGAAACTCTTCGATCACGTCATTTCGGTGAGCGAGGATCTCAAGGAAAAGATGATCAGGGAATACGGCGTGCATCCTGAAAAGGTAACGGTGATACACAACGGCGTCGATAAAATCAAGTTCAAGCCGATGGACAAGGTGCAGGCTAGGAGCCGGTGCGGCTTGAGTGAAAACTGCCGATACATCCTCGCCATCAGCAGGCTTTCCAGCGAGAAGGGCTTGGAATACCTCATGGAGTCGATGAGCTTGCTCAAGAGGGAAGACGCGAAGCTGGCCTTGATAGGTGACGGGCCTCTTTACGGCACCTTGAACGGGTATGTGAAGGAGAACAGTCTAGCTGACAAGGTCCGCTTCGTCGGCTCCATACCTCATAACGATTTGGCCACCTGGTACAATGCCGCCGACGTTTTCTGTCTGCCATCTCTTTGGGAAGGATGTCCCAACGTGGTCATCGAAGCTCTTGCCTGTGGCACACCGGTCGTTTCGTCGAGGGTCGGCTCCGTCCCTCACTTCGTCACCGGTGATTGCGGCGTCACAGTACCTCGCTCAGACGCGCAGTCACTGGCTGAAGCACTGGACCGCGTCATGAGTCTCACCTGGGACCAGAAGTCGATTTCGCAAACCTCGTCGCTTCAAGAGTGGGGCGAAGTAGCCGACGAGGTGATAGACGTTTTTCACAAAGTTGCTGTCAAAAAAGAGTGCTAATGCCGGGGGAACCTTCTACAGGTCTTGGAAGTTGCCTTAGATGGGGCAACACATCCCGAATCCGCTTTTACCGTTACATGTATCGAAAGTGAGGGGGAAATGACTGACATTACTTTGAGGTTCAAGCGTGCCGTGAAAGGTTGCATCATAAAGAGCCGTGTGCTAAGGCTGGCAAGGCATATGTCAGAGCCATCTGTAACAGTACTTCGTTATCACTCCGTTCAGGAAAGTCCCGAAAAAAATCAGGCGCTGATCAACACCAGCATAGTCCATTCACTGTCGGTATTCAGCAGACAGATGGAGCATATCGCCAGGCGGTTTACTCCGATAAGCCTGGATCACATGTTGCTGGCGCTGGAAGAGAAGAATCCGTTCCCGAAGAACGCTGTAGCGGTAACATTTGATGACGGATTTGCCGATAATCTTGAGGTTGCCGGTCCGGTACTTAAACGCTATGCGATACCGGCTACCTTCTATGTGACTGTGAATTCGATAGTGACGAGGGATCTCCCCTGGTTTTGCAGAATTCGCCACGCATTCGTCAAGACGCGCAAGAAGTCGTGGTTCGACCCGCACCAGGGGACGGACAGAAGCATGGCCTCTCCGGAGGAAAAACATGCGGTATTCAGGGTGGTTGCCAACCGTTGCGCGGCTCTGAGCCATTACGAGCAGCAGAAGCTCGTAAAAGTCATAGAGGATGACTTCGACGTCGAGTCGCCCTCCGCACCTCACTTGATGATGAACTGGGACCAGGTCAGGAATCTGCACAAGGATGGGCACATCATCGGTTCACACACCATGTCCCATCCTAACCTAGCGCACATAGATGATGACCAGCAACAGTTGGAACTCGTCAAATCGAAACAGATTCTGGAGCGCGAACTGGGTGTCCGTTGCCATCACTTCTCATATCCACATCCCACCCTGAACCCGCACTGGACTGACCAGACCATTGCCAGGACAAAACAGGCCGGCTACAAGATGGCGACCACAACTTCGTACGGCACCGTTCGCAGGGGAGACGATCCTCTGGCAATCAAACGAATGGCAGTGCCTAAGAATATGGTCGATTTCTCATACAATCTCGAATGCGCGAGCTTCAGGAAATGAGCGAAGCCGGCTCAAAGGACAGTGAGATGCCTTACTCCGCTCACAGATACTACTTCATGGACGCCATGAGAGGTATCCTGATGACACTGGGCGTCGTACTCCACTCCGCATTGGTGTACGATCCGCACGGCGGCTGGATCATCCACAGTCCAGTCGGGAGCCACTTTTCCTCATGGCTTGTAACTGTCATCCACACCTTCAGGATCCCTGCCTTCTTCATGGTTTCCGGATTCTTTTGCCTCAGATCCTTGAACAAGTACGGGGTAGCCCGTTTTTTAAAACTGCGTGGCGAAAGGATCCTCGTGCCCTTATTGGTGACGGCCGCGACCATCAACTGCCTCCAGGCGTATCTTCTCGATCTCACCGGTTGGCGCCCACTCGATTGGAAGGAGTTCGTGGGGAACGGGAAATGGGTGGAGCACCTTTGGTTCTTGACCTACCTTCTGGTTTTCTACCTGATCATGTGTCTCTGGAAAGGGTGGTTGCAACTTCCCGCACGCTTCGTCTCCTTTCTGGGTGGCCGTCTGGACAAGGCGAATATATTGTCGATTCTGTTCCTGTTGCCGCTGTCATATTTGATGCTCCTTGCGGCCGGCAAGGTGATGCCGCAGCTTTATGACTCACCGCTGGGGCTATTTTCGCTGTTCGATCTTCTCTTCTATTTCCAGTTCTTTGCCTTTGGTGCCTGTCTGGGGTGGAGATCCCGGCTCCTTGCTAATTTTTCCGGCTGCAACGTTCTTGCGGTTGCCGCAGCGTTGTCCGCTGCCCTAGTGATTGGTTCGTTGTCCTCTGATGAAGGCACCACAGCAGCCCTGCTGATCCACAGGTACACCAACCTTTTGACCACCTGGCTTTCCTGTTCCCTGTGCTTCTCCTTCTTCATGGCGGTCGCCAATAAGCCTTCCACCGTCATGTCATTTTTTGCCAATGCCTCCTACTCCATTTACCTCTTTCATCATATTCTGGTCATAGCCTTGGGAATGCTCTTCATCCGCTGGGGAATAGGGGCGCAACTCGGCCTTCCTCTGATGATCATTACCGTCTTCAGTGCGAGCGCATGCATCCATCTATTCATTGTGTCAAGATCGGACCTGCTTTCCTATCTCTTTAATGGCAAAAGAAAAGCCCTGACCGGCATCCAAACCGTACAGGTTTCTGTCAAACCACAAACAGGACCGCAACCTGAAACAGCAAGGAGCTTGTTATGATAGTGTTCAACAGAAAACTATATAACATAGGACATGTGTGGTTCGACGACTGTAAGGATCTCTCGGGAGTGGACATCGTCAAGCATAGGCAGAGTGCTGCCCCCCCGGAGGGGGTAAAGTATGCCAGCATGACCACGATAAAGATCGATCTGAGGCCCGATCTTGACGATATCGCCGCCGGTTTCAAAAAGAACACCAGGTACGAAATTCGTCGTGCAGAAACTAGTGATGAGCTAGACTTTGTATGGATGAGACATCCGAACCTCAAGGAGATCGAAGAATTCTGCAAGTATTACAATGGATTTGCTGCGGCGAAAGGGTTGGACGAGCTCTCCTGCGAGTACCTGACGCGCCTGTCGAGCGCCGGGAAGTTATCATTTTCCATGGCTGCCAAAAACGGCAGCATGTTGGTCTGGCACGTCTATTACCTGGGGAGAACAACAGCACGACTCCTGTATTCGGCTTCCCATTTCCGGATCGAAGACGAAGCGGCAAAGAGAAGTCTCGTGGGACGTGCGAACAGATGGCTTCACTGGAAAGACATGGCCTGCCTTAAAGAGAGCGGCTTTCACTTTTATGACTTCGGCGGCTGGTACTCCGGACAAAGCGATCAGGCTCGACTGCAGATCAACAAGTTCAAGGAGGAATTCGGACGCAACGTGATCACCGAGTACGACTATGACCTTCCCGTCACCTGGAAAGGGAAGATGGTGATGGCGTTGAAAAGCATTGCCGGGAAGGGCTGATCCTGAAGGAGAGAACGTGAGCCATGGTCCTGTCATTGAGGGAGATGAGGTATGAAGTTGCTCCTTTGGGTCAGCTTGCTTCTCTGCTGGTGCGGCATCCATCCTGCGCATTCAGCCACATTTTATGTCGATGCCTCTGCTCCGACTGACAGCGGGGCCGGGACGCGGGAGAGTCCCAAAAAGTACATCGCTTCCGGCATCGCTCTCATGTCCTCGGGAGATACCCTGATATTGGAGGACGGGATCTACACCGGTACATCCAACATGATAGGGCTAGTACCCCCGCGCCGTTTTCCGCCAGCGGGGACGGCTGAACATTACACGGTCATAAAAGCCCGCAGTGTCGGCGGAGCAATAATAGATGCCGAATACTCCGATATCCCGTTCACCAATGCCAATCAAGCCAATCCCGTAGCCGCTTATCTGGCTATCGACGGCATCCATTTTCGACGCGGCAACGCAGGTGTCTTCCAGATCAAGGGTAGGTACCACAAGGTCACCAACTGCGGTTTCGAGGATGGACAGTCCCCAACCGACCACAGGCAGTTTCCCATCGCCGACATCATCGGCAGTGCATCCTCCTACGTCCTTTTCGAGGACTGCTGGGCCTGGGGCAAGGGGCGTTATGGGATTTACTTTGGCGGATCCTCACCCGGCGTGGACCATTCGATATTTAGACGTGTGGTGGTACGTCAGGATGACGCTGCGACTGGGCCGGTCAGCGGCATCATGTTCTACAACGGGCACGATAATGCCTGTCAAAACTGCATCATCATCGATTGCACCGACACCAGTACCAGCGAACACTACGGCGCTTTCGCGGCTACAGCCAACTACCCTTTGACAGGTCCCACTACGCTGAACCATCAGGTTGTAGGTTCCATCGCACTCAACAATGCGAAGCTGAACGGTTACCAGCCGCAGTACAACATCGGGACCTTTACCCTTAAAGACACAGTTCTTTGGGGTAACGGTAAGAGCGGGATAGAGACCGGAGCGAATACGATAGGAATCACCTCTGCAGATCAACTTACCATTGGTGCAAATACCGTCGACGGCATCAGCAGCAACCCTACTTATACCAAGAGTTTTATCGACGTTAAGGATACCCTTGCTGTCAAAAACGGCAGATACGGTTTGCGTTATGCCAGGACAGCTAACCGTGTTATCAGTTACGGCAACCGGTCAGGCGAAGCGTTAGGCACCAAGATAACCAGTGGATCGACATCCGATCCTTTCCCCGCCCTGAAATACCTGCCACGAATCGAGAATTCTTCAGGTAGTAAGGGAGCCGGAGCAAATGTCCTCTACCAGATTGGCACCACTGGAGCGCTTTACGGGGATGCTGGCTGGAACGAGGTCACCGCCAAACCTCTGTGGCCGCTTCCCAACGAGGCGATGTGGGCGGCCAAGATGAAAGGATATACGGCTTCCGGGCCGGGCGGCAACCGTGGATTCGCCGCGGTAAACACTCCCACCCCACTTACCGATTACGTTTGGGGGTATATCGGTAACACCGTTCCTCCCTTCAACGTAAAAGCTGTCGCGGTCGGCAAGGGGGTCGAAGTGAGTTGGGATGCCGCCCGCGCCAATGCCAACCTCAGCGGTTACAAAATATATGTCGGAACCTCCTCGCGAACCTACCGCCTCGCAGGATATAAAGGGGGGCGCCGAGTCGGAAAGGCCACTTCGGAGGTTCTCGACCTCCCCGCCGGCCGGACCTATTTTATCTCTGTCACCGCACTCGACAAAGTGAAAGGGGAGAGCGGGTACTCTTACGAGGTAGTTACCGACACATCCCGGCGGTAGTCAGCCAATCTCCTCACAGGGTTATGCGTCTTGGCCTCCGACAGGGACAACTCCGGCAAACACTCTCCCAGCGCCACCCTTCACCTGCAGATCAAAACTCACCTAAGTTCGTGATGATTTACTACGGACGGAGCTCTCACCGCCTTTAAACCACTCCTTTTTCTGCCCACGGGTCCCCTTTTACATCACGCTGGCCGCGCGCCGTTACTCCCTTCATCACCAGTTTCCCACCCATCGATCCCATCTCAGACCAGCCAGTTACTTCTTCTGCCCTTCGACTGCACATCTATCAGGTCCTTGCAACCAAGGTGAACAAACGCAACTTGAAAACGTTAATCATTTCCTGGTACGGCTGGTGGCGATAACATTTTCAATTCAGCAGCTTAGCCGCCTGCTTATTTGCAGCCCCGGACTGGCATCTACCGTGTAGAAGTGGGTTGGTTGTAGGCATTGAAAAAAACTCGTTTCGTGATGTGCCTCACAAACTTATTTCTTCCTTAGTTGTAAAGATACCTGGCTCTCATGAAGTTCAAGCTCTTTCTGAGGACAAATTATTGGCAGGAACAAACGGAGGTAAGTCATGTGTGGATATTCGAAAGATGTAAGAATCCTTTTAAAGCGGACTATCGTAACGGCGGTCGTGTTACCTCTTTTCCTCTCCATCTGCGCCACCAGTTTGCTTGCGGCGACCTACTATGTCGATGCCTCAGCAGTTAACGACGCCGGGAACGGGAGCGAAACGTCTCCCAAGAAAACCATTTCTGCCGGGATCATTTTGCTGCACAGCGGCGATACGCTCATCATCGAGGATGGCGTCTATACTGGCACACTGAACATGATAGGGACTGTCGCCCCCAAGGCGTTCCCACCTGCAGGCATTGACCGGGATCACCTCACCACGATCAAGGCCAGGAACATCGGCGGCGCAATCATAGACGGCAACTACACCGACGTCCCCTTCAGCAATGCGAACCAAGCCGTACCTTCCGATTATCTGCATATAGACGGCATTCATTTCAGGCGCGGCAACGCTGGCGTCTTTACAATCAAGGGCCATTACAGCAAGGTTACCAACTGTGGATTTGAGGATGGGCAGTCCCCGACCGATACCAGGCAGCTTCCTATCGCGGACATAGCGGGCAACAACTCTGGCTATATCCTTTTCGAAGACTGCTGGGCCTGGGGTAAAGGTCGGTATGGGGTTTACTTCGGCGGCTCTTCTCCCGGTGTAGATCATTCCGTCTTCAGGCGAGTCGTGGTGCGTCAGGATGATGCGGCTACAGGGCCGGTCGGCGGCATCATGTTCTATAATGGACATGACAACGTGTGTCAGAACTGTGTGGTTATAGATAGCACGGACACCAGCGCAAGCGAGCACTACGGCGCATTTTCGGCAACAGCCAACTATCCCAGCAGCGGTCCCTCCACCCTGAATGACAAGGTCGTCGGTTCCATCGCTCTGAACAACGCCAGGTTGAATGGCTATCAACCGCAGTACAATATCGGGACCTTCACCATCGAAGATACGGTGCTTTGGGGCAACGGTAAAAGCGGATTAGTGACTGGAGCGAACACCATAGGAACTATCTCGGCAAATCATCTCACCATCGGCGCCAACACGGTGGACGGAGTAAGCAGCAATCCCTATTACAAAACCAGTTTTATCGATGTGGAGAATTCCATCTCGTCCAACAATGGCAGATACGGTTTCTACTACGGCAGAACAGCTTCTTATGTAGATACCTATGGAAACATAAAAGGTTCAACCGGTACCAGCCTAACCAATGCCCTGACTGCCAACCCCATGGTAAACGCCCTGAAGTACCTTCCCAGGATCGAAAAGGCTTCTACCCTCACCGGCGCCGGAAGTGATGGAACTGATGTCGGAGCAAACGTCATGTACCAGATCGGCAACAGTGGATCATTTTACGGTGACGGAGGGTGGGATGAGGTCAGCACCAACGCTCTGTGGCCCTACCCGAACGAGGCCATCTGGGCAGCCAAGATGAAAGCATATACGGCCTCCGGCCCTGGTGGTAATCGCGGCTTTGCGGCCGTCAACACAGCTACTCCGCTTACCGACTACATCTGGGGATATCTGGGCAGCACGGTCCCTCCCTTCAACGTAAAAGCGACTGCGGCTGGCGCTGGTGTCGCTGTTAGCTGGAACGCTGCCTCCGCTAATGCGAATATTGCCGGCTACAAGGTCTACGTGGGAACCTCGTCGGGCATCTATAATGTTTCGGGGTATGAAACGGGCAAAGAGGTCGGCAATGTCACCTCCAGCGTCCTGAGCGGACTGCAAAGCGGACAGACTTACTACATAGCGGTCACGGCGATCGACAGCTTGAAAGGTGAGAGCGGCTTCTCCTACGAATGCAAGTCTGACGTTACCGACACAGATGCGCCAGTGGTATCTTTTAGTGCACCTGCCATCAACTCGACGGTGACCGCAATATCGACCGTGAATGTCACCGCTACTGATAACATGGCAGTGACTAAAGTGGAGTTCTACATCAACGGCATCCTGCAGGGCAGTGAGTCAGCGGCACCCTATGTCTTTATCTGGGACACCACGAAGTATTCCAACGGAATCCACCTTCTTTCAGCCAAAGCATACGATGCGGCAGGGAATGTTGGGCAAGCTTCCAATCTGCCGGTGATCATCAACCGCGATGTTACCCCTCCGACCATCGGATTTTTGGCACCGGCTGCAGGCACAACCATAGGCGGAACCGTGGCGGTTAAGACAACCATGAGCGATGATTTCGGAGTGACCCGCGCCGAGCTCTACATCGACGGCGAGTTGACGGCCTCCTTCAATACCACTCCGTACATCTTCAACTGGAACACTGTGGATCTGGCCAATGGTCAGCACACCCTGAGCGCAAAAGCATACGACGCAGCCGGCAACGTCGGCCAGTCCGCCATCGTGGCAGTGAACGTCTTCAACGATACGACCGCTCCGACGGTCTCCATCGCTTCCCCGACCGCTAACGGCACGGGAAGCGGTTCGGTAGCGGTATCGGCCAACGCCAGCGACAACGTGGCGGTTACCAAGGTGGAGTTCTACGTCAATGGCGCCCTTCAGACGATATCGACCAGCGCACCTTACAGCTTTAACTGGAACACCTATGCTCTAGCAAACGGCACTTACGCACTCACTGCGAAGGCCTATGACGCGGCGGGCAACATCGGGCAATCCTCTGACGTGACAGTGAATGTCTTCAACGACACCACCGCACCGACGGTTGCCTTCCTCGCCCCTAGCTCCAACTACGTGTCCGGCAACAACGTGAGTATTGGCTCCTCGGCTACCGATGACGTCGCGGTCTCTAAGATGGAACTGTACATCGATGGTTCGCTGAAATACACGACGACCAGCAGCTCCTTCAACATCGGCTGGAATTTCACTCTCGGAAAACACACCATCGTGGTGAAAGCATACGACGCGGCCAACAACGTCAACTCGGTATCGAAGACCATCAATCGATTCTATTAATGGAGTACGATTTTCTTCCGGCCCTGCTGGCCAGGATGCCCCCAAAGAAAAAGGCAGCTCATATCGAGCTGCCTTTTTCTCATTCCTGAACATGCGATGGGATTCATACCCCAGTTTGCCGCCGCATCTTTCGCCGGAAAATGCCGGCACCGGCAAGCCCGGCAGCTAAAAGCAAAAAGGTGGACGGCTCGGGAACGGGGGCGAGGTCCACACTGACGTTGTCAAGTGCTGCGCCCCATGCCTCCACGGCGTTAGGGTAATTAGTAACGTCGAGGAAAACGAGTTGGGCTGTGTCGGTATCGGCTATAAAATCGTAATATTGACTTACCCACCCCATGTTGGTGTGTCCGCTTTGATCCTTGGTATGTCCGCTTTGATCGAAGTCAAACTTAAAGGTGTTAACGTTGAGATCGTTGTTGGAGAAGGCAAGCAGCGACTTCAAATACGATTGATCCGGATTCCCTGCCATGTCAAACTGCACGCGGTAGGTCTTTCCAATTTCTGTCGTAAACGGGTCGCTGTAAATAAGGCCGTGTTTATAATAGCCCGCCAGATCCAGGCTTTTCGTTCCTTCGCTTGCGTTCCAATAAGTGTTGATCCAGTCTATCGAGGTTACGGTGCCGTCGTCGAAGCTCATCAACTTCCAGCCGGGAATGGTGGATGAGGAGGGGGTATTCGAATAAAGCGTGACAAAGGGATCGTTGCTTGTGTAGGGGCCTTCTTCAAAGCTGCCGTTGGCTATCAGATTCGCCTGCGCCCCGTTTATGCTCATCAATAGCAAAAAGCATGCAGAAGCCACAATGATTGCTTTTCTCATGATTTCTCCCCTTAAAAGTGGACTTGCTTGGGCATGATTAGCACTAAGGGTGCCACCAGTGTAACATGTTGTTATTTTGTTATTTTAATAGGCCGGGCCCGCGGCAACTGTAAGGTGATCCGACATTGTTTCTGACGTGGTGGTACCCTTTGGCACTGTCACTCTTCCGCCATTTCATCACGTTATCTGCTTCTTGCTCCTTCTTTTGATCATTTTGGTCTTTTGTAAAGATTCTCGACACCGTGAAAGCCTGAGGCGACTACATTGCCAATGGTCTAACCTTCAATATCGATTTCACCCATTTCACTTCGTGCAGTCTTAAGCAGAATATGGTCCAGTGAAGGCCTGAATTTTACCTGGATAGCATCTTTGCGGCGTGCCGCAAAGACGTCGTTCAGCAGGAGCGACTTATTCTCCAGGACGCTTATCAATCCCTCTCTTTCCAGGTTTTTCAAAACCCTCGACACGGTCTCGCGGGTCAGCGAGGCATAGTCGGCGATCTGCTGGTGCGTCAGTCTCGCCGTAATGATGACGCCACGGTTGTCCTTTACCCCGCATAGGTCCTGCAAACGCTCCAGTACTGCCATGACGCGGTTCTCGGCGCCGTCGAAACTGAGGATCTTAATGACTGACCAGGAGTCTCTCAGCCGATGACAGAGGAGGTCGATGATCTTGCGGCGGATGTTGTCGTGCCTTAAGAGATGCTCTTCGAAGTCCGCTTTAGAAAGGATCCCGATGGTCGCTTCTTCGTGGGCGATGATGGTCGCGGGGGCGGTCCTGCCGTCGAGCAGCGACATCTCGCCGAAGAAGTCGTTTTTCTTGTGGATGGTTATGATCTGTTCGCGTCCTTCCTCGTTCTGCTTCACGACCCTGACTTTCCCTGAGTACACGAGATACATGTAGCTCGATACCTCTTCCTCAAAGAGAACTATCTCGTCCTTTGCGTACCTTCTCTTTCTGAACAGCACCTCGACTTGCTCGATTTCCTCCGGCAGCAGCATGGAGAAGAAGGGAATGTTGCTTATCGCACTCCCGGTCAATCTTTGGCGACCATCGCTTCTCTCATGCATATTCAAGCTTCCTCCGCATACCAATGCCGAATGCTCAATGACCAGGTCAGTGCCAAAAACGAAGCGAGCAACTTCGATGCCACTTGCTAGAACCGCCTATGCTGCCGTTTCCTTCCTCGCCCGTGAAGGGGGTGGGGTGGATATGTAAAGGTTTCCGACACTTGTCCGGCCCTGGCACTCAACCATGCCGGACAGGTGTCCGCTGCGGGCGGCCAACTTCCTCGACATCTGCTATCCTTGAAGCTGTCATGAAGACGATGTCGCGCCAGTGCCGACTTTTGCAGCTCGGTATCAAGTCTTGGGATATGTGCCTCGACAGGCTCGGCACGAACAGCTGTTGGGGCTTGCATCGGTACGCGTTGCTTCTTTGGTGGGAAACATAAGATGGGGTGTTGGGCCGATGAAAAACGTCCTGTACCACTATTCATCGCAACAGATTCACACCGGTTCCCCACGGGTGCTGATGGGGGTTGTTGAGGGGCTCGACCGGGCTTCGTTTGCCCCGTATTTTCTGGCTCAGGGGGATGGGGACCTGAGCCGGGAACTGGGGAAGAGGGGGTGCGGGGTCTTGCGGGGGAGGTCGGGACAGCTCTCCCTGCACTCTTTGCCCCAGAGCCTTCTAAATCTCTCCCGGCTCGCCTCGCTTTTGCTGAAAAACAGGGTCTCGCTGGTACACCTGAACGAGCTCGGATGGAATTCCGAATTGGCCCTGGCTGCTAAACTCGTCGGCATTCCGGTCTTCTTCCACATCCATAACCCCGTCACGATGTGCAAATCCAACCTGAACTGCAGGATTGGCACGAAGTTCCTCTTCGTCTCGAAGGCCCTTGCCGCCGCCAGCTGCGAGGGGAGTGCCTTCGACGACAGAGTCGAGGTCCTCTATAATCCGATAGCCGTCGGCCGCTTCTCGGGCGGAAGCTCGCTTCGTGCCCCCCTGAAGCTGGCGGATGATGTCCCGGTCGTGGGTGCGCTGGCGCAGGTCTGCCAAAGGAAAGGGATCGATGTGCTGATCGAGACCGCGGAACTGGTGCTGAAAACCATGCCGGATACCCGATTCCTGGTTGCCGGGCCTGACGGGCTGGGGGAGGAGCGGTTCGCTTCCGAAATGAGACAGATGGTGCAGGACAAAGGTCTCGGAGGGAAGGTTCTTTTCCTTGGGCCGCTCGACAACGTGGCAGATTTTCTTGCCACTCTCGATGTCTTCTTTCTCCCTACACGCTCCGAGCCCTTCGGAATGGTCTTTGTTGAAGCCATGGCCGCCAAGGTTCCCGTGGTCGCGACGCGTGTCGGTGGGATACCTGAGATCATCCCTTCCAAAGAATACGGCTTCACCCTGGACCTCGATGCCGAGCGCTTCACGGATGCCATACTTATGCTCCTGACGGACCCGGGTCTCAGGAAATCGATCGCTGAGGCGGGGTATCAGCGTGCGCGGGAGGAGTTTGACCAGTCCATCTTTCACAAGAAGCTGAAGGATCTATACCTGGAAGCACTTGGTCTTTAAAGCTTCTTGCCCCGCCGCAGTCAGACCCGCACAACCACTAATTTTCTTCACTCCCACCCTTGTCTTCAAGGGGAGTAGGCCTGCTTAAATTCATCAAACCCAATTGAAGAAAATTTATTAACTTTTGTGAATTTATGCTTGACATAAAAATATGATAAGTATTTAATTGGATTTGTTTTTTCTTACCTTTAATTAATGTGTCGATGGCGGACCAATAGTGACTTGTGCAGAGACCATAAAGGCTTATCGAATCCAGTTCCTCCTCACCCTGCTGCTCGTGGCCGTGCTTTACCGCGGCGTGCTTCCGGACATGGCACATCAGTGGTACGACGATGCCAACTACTCTCATGGCTTCATCGTCCCGCTGATCGCTGGATACTTCATCTATCAAAGGCGGGACGAACTCCTTGCGGTCGCGACCGAGCCGTGGTGGCCTGGGCTGGTCCTCTTTATCCTAGGCCTGCTGCAACTGGTGATCGGCTGGCTCGGGGCCGAATTCTTCACCATGAGGAGTTCCCTCGTGGTCACGCTCTGCGGGCTCACACTCTTCTTCTTCGGGAAGAGGCTCTTTCGCCAGATGCTGCTGCCGCTGGGCTATCTCCTCTTCATGGTCCCGCTCCCGTATATCGTCTATGACTCGATAGCCTTCCCGCTCAAACTTTTCGTGACCCGCGTCTCGATCTACGTCCTCAAGCTTGTCGGGGTGGTGGTCATGCGGGAAGGAAACATCATCATGCTCCCGATGACCACGCTGGAGGTCGCCGACGCCTGCAGCGGCATCAGGTCGTTGATCTCACTTCTGTCCCTGGCCGTCGCCTACGCCTTCTTTCTCAAGGTGACGACTGCAAGGAGGATGCTGCTGGTCGCTGCCGCGATTCCCATCGCCATCTTCGCCAACGCCGTCAGGGTAATTGGTACCGGGCTGCTGGCGCAGTATTGGGGAAGCAGGGCCGCGGAAGGCTTCTTTCACGAGTTCGCCGGGATGGCGGTCTTCGCCGTGGCCATAGTCCTTCTGGTCGGCCTCGGCGCCTTGCTCACCGAGCGCAAGAAGGGGGAAGCGTGATCGGAAAAAGCCGCTTCATCGCGGTGTATGCCTTGATCCTGATCTCCGGCCTCTATCTTCAACTGCACCGGGATCTTGGCGTGCCGATGAAAGTTCCCTTTGAGCGCTTCCCGGCGGTGGTGAGCCAGTGGCGCATGGCGGGGGAGTCGCAGCTCTCGGACAGTGTTCTGGCGGTGCTCAAGGCCTCCGATGTCCTGCTGCGGCAGTACGTCAACGACCGGGGAGAGACGGTCCAGCTTTACATCGGCTACCACGACGGAGGCAAGGGCGCAGGTGAGATCCATTCACCAAAGCACTGCCTTCCCGGAAGCGGCTGGCTGGAGATCTCAAGCTCCCGCGCGGAGCTGCCGGCGGCCGGGGACAAGCTCAACCTGGTCAGGGCTGTCTACCAGAAGGGCGACAGCAAGGAGCTCTTTCTCTACTGGTACCAGGTGAGAGGGAAGAGCCTTTCCGAGGAGTACTCGCTGAAGGTGGCGGAAATCAGCAACTCCGTTTTGTACCGCCGCCGCGATGCCTCCTTCATCCGCATTTCCGTTCCATTCCAAGGTGACGAGCAGAAGGCCACGGCGGTCGCGGAGCGATTCGTATCCGATTTCCTCCCGGCCATTCGAGGGTTTTTGCCGAGTTGAGGGCAGGCCCCTACGCGGGGGCTGGCGGTAACAGGGCATGAGAGCATTGAAGGTGCAGTTGGTTTCGGTAACGGGAAGAGACACTCCAAATTCTAGTGATTACACTGTGGGGGATATTTATGAGCTCAGATCGCATCATTTCAGTCGTCGGCCTTGGGTATGTTGGACTTCCTGTTGCTGTTGCCTTCGGCAAGAAGCGCAGGACCATCGGCTTCGACATCAACAGAACCAGGATCTCCGAGCTGCGCGACGGCTATGATCGCACCGATGAGGTCAGTGCCGAGGACCTAAAGGCTGCGGATATCCATTTCACCGACAGCATCGACGTGCTGAAGACCGCCGATTTCCACATCGTTGCGGTCCCGACGCCGATAGACGAGGCGAATCAGCCGGACCTGAACCTCATGTGCCGGGCCAGCGAGACCGTCGGCGCCGCCCTCAAGGCCGGTGATATCGTGGTTTATGAATCGACCGTCTACCCCGGCGTCACCGAGGAGGAGTGCCTCCCCATCCTGGAGAAGGTTTCCGGGCTGAAAGGGGGCCTCGATTTCACAGTCGGTTACAGCCCCGAACGCATCAACCCCGGCGACAAGGAACATACCTTCACTAAGATCAAGAAGGTCGTCTCCGGCCAAAACGCCCAGACGCTCGACATCGTGGCCGAGGTCTACGGCTCGGTGGTCACGGCGGGGGTCCATAGGGCCTCCTCCATCAAGGTCGCCGAAGCGGCCAAGGTGATCGAGAACACCCAGCGCGACCTGAACATCGCCCTCATGAACGAACTGGCCCTGATCTTCGACCGCCTCGGCATCGACACGGGAGATGTGCTGGCCGCAGCGGGAAGCAAATGGAACTTCTTGAAGTTCTCCCCGGGACTGGTCGGAGGGCACTGCATCGGGGTCGACCCCTACTACCTTACCCACCGGGCCGAAAAGTCGGGGTACATCCCGCAGGTCATCCTGGCCGGGCGGCGCATCAACGACGGCATGGGGAAGTTCATCGCCCAGCGCGCAGTCAAGGAGATCATCAGGGCGGGGCACCCGGTGCTGGGCTCAAGGGTCACGGTCCTGGGGCTCACCTTCAAGGAGGACTGCCCCGATCTGCGCAATTCGAAGGTCGTGGACATCATTCATGAGCTTCGCGATTACGGGATGGAGGTGCAGGTCTGTGACCCGCTTGCTGACGCGGCGGAGGCCGCCCATGAGTACGGGGTGACGCTGGTGCCGCGTACGGCCATGCGTCCTGCCGTGGCAGTCATTGCGGCTGTGGCCCATGCCGAATACCGCCGTATGACAGGTGCCGAGATCGCAGCGCTCATGGGGGATAACCCGGTACTGATCGACGTGAAGAGGTTGTATGACCGGCAGGTGATGACGGCCGCCGGAATCAGGATGTGGACCTTGTAGCAGCCTGCCCCGGCCGGGAAGGGAGCGGCCGGATGAACAGAGGTGGATATGGCGATATCGCTCATAGCGGTCATCGTGCTGTCGGTTTCGGTCCTGCGGATCTTCAAGCTGGAGCAAAACGGCCGTTTCATACTGGCTGCGCCTTTCGCCGCGACGGCGCTTCTTGAGCTGTGCGATCTTCTCACTGTGAGCGGGCTTGCGCCGCAAATGCCCTGGAAGAAGTGCTCGATTTACCTCGAGGCGCTCCTCCCTGTGCTGTGGCTATTGCTGAGTGTCACCTATGCCAGGGTCGATAATTCGAAGGAGCTCAAGGGGTGGGTGCGTCTCCTGCTGGGGATGAGCGCTCTCATGGTCCTGGTCCCGGCCGTGCTCCCTCCACAGGGTCTCTTCTACGCGCCTGATTTCCCGGCGGAGCGCATCCTTTTTCTCACCGATGCCGGATACTACTTTTATGTCGCAATCCTGGTATTGCTGGTGGTGGCCCTGACCAACCTGGAAGCGACCCTGGTGAACGCCTCTCCCGATGCTCTGTGGCGCGTGAAGCTCGATGTGGTGGCACTTGGGTCGATGCTGGCCGTGCTGATCTTCTACTACAGCAATGCCCTTTTGCAGCGCACCCTGAATATGGACCTGGTCCCGCTTCGGTCGCTCCTCTTCATCGTGGCCGCCCTGATGATGGCGTGGTCGCGGGCCCACCGTCGTGGAATGGCACGGGTGAGGGTTTCGCAGCGGGTGCTGGTTCGCTCCGGGGTCCTTGCGGTGGTAACGGGTTACCTACTGATCCTCGGAGTCTTCGGCGAGGGGATGAAGTACTTCGGGCCGCAATTCCCCCGCGTCCTTACCCTGTCGCTGGCCTTCATCGTGGGGATGGCCCTGCTGCTGTTTCTTCTTTCCGGCCGCCTGAAGCGCGAACTCACCGTCTTCTTTCACAAGAACTTCTACCAGAGCAAGTACGACTACCGGGCACAGTGGCTGGGGCTTACCCGGCGGCTGGCGACTTTCGACTCGGGGGAGGATCTGCTGAAGAGGGTGCTCTCGGCCTACTGCGACATCTTCGGAGTAAAAGGGGGCGCTGTCTTTCTTCACCAGGAGGGGTGCGGGTGGTTCTGCGCCACCGCGATACAGGAGCTTGAGGGGCTGGAAGACACCATAAACGACGACAACCCGCTGCTCGCCTACCTGCGTGAGAAAAAGTGGGTCTTCTACAGCAGGGACGACAATCCCGCGATCCTGGCCAGCAACAGGAACTTGATAGACCTCCACCATATCTCCTTCGTCATTCCGTTTTTTGAATCCGACCTCTTGACCGGCTTCATTGCCTTGGGTGAGCAGGTGGTCAGGGACGAAAAGTACCGCTATGAAGATTATGACCTGATGAAGACCATTGCCTGCCAGGCTTCCATCAGCATCCAGCACCAGCGCCTTTCCGAGCAGTTGACCCAGGCGAAGGCGATGGAGGCGGTCGGCAACCTGGCGACTTTCGTGGCCCATGACCTGAAGAACCTCGCGGCCACCATCGCGCTCATAGTGGACAACGCCAAGGAGCACCTGGATAACCCCGAGTTCCAGCGGGACATGCTCGCCAGCCTCGGCAGCACATCGCAGAAGATGCACGGGCTGATCGGCCGGCTGCGGAACCTTGGCGAACAGGAGCTTTTCCAGATGCGTCAGGTAGACCTATTCTCCCTGGTGGAGCGGACGGCGAGGATGGTCCAGGGAGGCTCCATCACCGTGCAGGGGAGTCGCGAAACGGCCAAGGTCGACGAGGACGAACTCCAGAAGGTGGTTCTGAATCTGCTGGTGAACGGGATCGAGGCGTCCAAGAAGGGGGCACCCATAACAGCGGAGGTGGGCTTCGCCGGCGCTCCCTTCATCAGGGTCAGCGACAAGGGTTGCGGGATGTCCCCCCGCTTCGTGAGAAGCGAGCTCTTCGCACCGTTTAGGACCACGAAGCTCAAGGGGTTGGGGATCGGCATGTACCAGTGCCGCCAGATCGTGGCCGCCCACGGCGGCCGGCTCGAGGTCGCCAGCGTGGAAGGGGATGGGACGGTCTTTACCGTGTGGTTGCCGACCGGTACCGAAGGAAGCGCCGACATCCATCAGGCGGCTTAAGAGCTGTGAAGGGTGAAGGGTCAAGGGTGAAGGGTGAAGGGTGAAGGGTCAAGGGCCGCGACCATGTAGGCTCAGCCGGGCCGGGAGCCTTGAATATATCTGAAGGGGAGTGCCGTGAAGAAACTGCTGATCGTTGATGACAATGAAGAAATCCGCCAGCAGCTGAAGTGGGGGCTCAACCGGGATTACCAGGTGCTCCTGGCGGGCGACGCACGGGAGGCGCTGGCCGTTTTCCACACGGAGCGTCCGAACGTGGTGGTGCTCGATCTCGGGCTCCCGCCCCACACTGACAGCTCGGTCGAGGGCTTCCGCTGTCTCGAGGAGATGCTGAGCCTGTACCCGGCCGCCAAGGTCATCATGTTGACCGGCAACAACGAGAGGGAGAATGCCCTGAAGGCCATGCAGATGGGAGCTTTCGACTTCTACGCGAAGCCTCCCGTGCTCAGCGAGCTCAAGGTCATAGTCAGCCGCGCCTTCCATCTCGCCAATATCGAAGAGCAGAACCTGAAGCAGGGAGGATGTGTCCCCCAGGCCCCGGACCCGGCTGATCAGTGGGGAATGGTGGGGTCGTGCACGGAGATGCAGACCGTTTTCACGACGATCCGAAAGGTCGCCGCCTCGAACGCTCCCATTCTTATCACCGGAGAGAGCGGGACCGGGAAGGAACTGGTGGCGGGGGCGATTCATGAAGCCAGCCTTCGACGCAAAGGTCCGTTCGTCGCCATCAACTGCGGTGCCATCCCGGAGAACCTTCTGGAGAGCGAGCTCTTCGGTCATGAAAGGGGGGCGTTCACCGGTGCCCACATCGCCGTGCAGGGGAAGCTGCAGTACGCCCAGAAGGGGACCCTTTTCCTGGACGAGATCGGTGAGCTTCCGGTCAGCTTGCAGGTCAAGCTCCTTCGTTTCCTGCAGGAAGGGACTATCCAGAGGGTAGGGGGGAGGGAAAACATCTCCATCGACACCAGGACCACCTGCGCCACCAACGTCGATATCCCCAGGGCAATCAGCGAGGGGCGCTTCCGGGAGGATCTCTACTACCGCATCGGCGTCATCACCATCAAGCTTCCGCCGCTTCGCGAGCGCGGCGACGACATTCTCCTGCTGGCCGAAAATTACCTGAAGCTGTACGTGAAGGAGAACAAGAAGAAGGTGGCGCGCTTCTCGCCGGCGGCGACCGCTTTTCTGAGGAGGCATCCTTGGCCCGGGAACGTGCGCGAGTTGCGCAACAGGGTCCAGCGCGCCGTCATCATGTGCGATGGCCCCGGTATTTCCCCGGCCGACCTGGGCTGTGACTGCGACCCGGCGGTTCTCGAGCCCAAACGCGAGCGGATGTCACTGCGGGAAGCGAGGGAAAGGATGGAGCGCGAGATGGTGCTCGGCGCGATGGAGCGACAGTCCGGCAACATCCTCAAGGCCGCGGAAGACCTCGGGGTCAGCAGGCCAACCCTCTACGATCTGATGAGAAAGCTTTCCATCAGCCAATCGGGGTGACGGTTTCGCGGAGGGGTGTGGATGGCTGACTATCTGGAACTACTGACGGTATTCGTGATCCAGCTCTTCATTATCGTCGATCCTCTGGCCGGCATCCCGATCTTCCTGGCGATCACGCGGCACAAGAACAAGGCCGACCGCCGCGCCACGGCGAGGCGAAGCTGCCTCATCGCGTTCCTGGTGCTGGTCTTCTTCCTGCTGGCCGGGCCCTACGTGCTAGGCTACTTCGGCATCAAAACCTCAGCCGTTCGTATCTGCGGTGGCATACTCCTTTTCCTCATCGCCCTGGAACTTTTGCACGGCAGGGCAACCACTACCGGGACCAGCACGAAGGAGGAACGGTTGGCGGAAGAGAAGGAGGATGTCTCCGTCACGCCGCTGGCCATTCCACTTCTGGCCGGCCCGGGAGCCATTGCCACCACCCTCATCTTTGCCAGCCGGGCCACCAACGTGTTCTCCCTCATGGTTCTCATCGAGGGCGCCGCGATCGTCTTCGCCTTCACCTACCTTTTCTTTTATTGGGCTGATGAATTGGGCAGGATGGTAGGCGTCCTGGGAATGAGGATCGTCACCAGGATAGCAGGCCTGCTCCTGGCGTTCATTGCAGCCCAGTACGTCATCGACGGGGCCCGCACCCTTTTCACCGGCGACATTCCCTTCCGCTAATCCCCCCGCACATACTTCTGTCCTTGCGGCATAACAACCGCACCCGCCGGTCCTGCCACCATCCACAGGGGATGGATAAGCAGCGCCATGATCAGGCCATCCACCAGGCAGATCCCCGCCAGGTGGTCTGGTCACTGAAAGAGGTCTGGATACCTTTAAGGTCTGCTCTATCTGTGCCGACCTCTACCGACACTTCATTGCGGATGGCAGTGACAGTAGCCGCTGCTCATTTATGGATGAGGACGAATGTGTGTTCTGAATCTTGGTGTCGGTAGTCTTGGCTCGGTGTTAATCGGTTTGGCTTTCTACACTGAAAAAGGAGGAAGTACAGAATAAACAATAGCTGTGACTGTTACTTCTTGGGTGGACGACGGGGGGTAGCAAGAGCCTGGGAATGGGAGTCGAGTGGTGAATCGGAGATGGGTCGGCAGGCGCGACGGTGGTGCCGGCCCGAGGAACGGGGGCGACTGGCATCTTCTTTCGCCGCGGAGGCTTGCGCTCTAAGCTGTGGTATAATAACGGAAAGTTAATTGGTGGGATAAAAAGAAAAAGGGGCTAGCCATTAAAGCTAACCCCTTGATGTTTCTGGAGGCGGCACCCGGATTTGAACCGGGGAATGAAGGATTTGCAGTCCTTTGCCTTACCACTTGGCCATGCCGCCTTAATCAACGAAAGGAGGTGAATATATACCGTGAATCCTTTTTTTTGTCAATGGGAAATTTTCTTACTTGGCGATGACCCTGACGAACTTGTGCAGGTAATCGACGCCAGACCAGATGGTGATCACAGTCGCTATCCAAAGATAGAACATGCCGACATTATGCATGTTGACGACCAGCAGCGGGTGATCGACGGAGAAGAACCAGCGGTAGTCGTAATGCAGCAGCAGGCCGATAATGGCAACTAGTTGGAAAATTGTCTTGAATTTTCCCAGGTTGCTCGCGGGGATCACGATCCCCTCGGTCGAAGCGATGCCGCGCAGTCCGGTGATGATCATCTCGCGCCCAAGGATCACCAGCACCATCCAGGCCGGCACACGGTCGTAGGGAAGGATCATGATCAGGGCCGCCATCACGATCAGCTTGTCCGCGATGGGGTCCAGGAACTTTCCGAAGACGGTGACGATGCCCATACGCCGGGCCAGGTAGCCGTCCAGCCAGTCGGTGACCGATGCCGCTGCGAAGAGTGCAGCAGCCCAGAAGCAGGGGCGGCGCTCAGGCGACAGCAGCAGCAGACAAATGATCGGTATGGCCGCGATTCTGACCATGGTCAGGATGTTTGGCAGGTTGAGTATCTGGGCCCGGGAGGATTTCTGCATGCTTCAGCCTTTGTCTATCTGTAGTTGTTCCTGTAGCTCAATACCTTGGCCACGTAGTTCTGCGTTTCCTGGTAAGGGGGTATCCCGCCGTATTTAGCCACGCTCCCAAGCCCGGAGTTGTACGCGGCCAGCGCCAGCGACTCATTCCCCTTGAAAGTATCGAGCAGAAATCTGAGGTAGCGGACCCCTCCCTGGATGTTGTCGGAGGGGTTCAAGGAGTCTGCGACCTTCAGCCCCTGGGCGGTTTTCGGCATCAGCTGCATCAGACCCTGCGCCCCCTTGGGCGACACGGCGCTGGGATTGTATCCCGACTCGGCGTGGATTACCGCCTTCACCAAGGAGGCGTCCACCCCGTATTTCTTGGCGCAGGAGGCGATGATCGGCTCGAACTCGGCCGGGTTCCTGGCGTAGCCCGGAAGCTTGAAGGCCGTGCGGAGCTTGCGGTCCTTCTTGATGTCCCGCATGAAAACCTTGAAACGCTTGTCGGTCGGAGCGTCGGTGAAGTGAAGGGTGCCGTCGGGCTCCTCGTAGCGGTAGATGTCAGCCCGGGCGGGGGCGGTGATGGGAACGACGGTCGGAATTATTGTCAGTGCGGCAACCAAAAGGATAAAGTATGGCTTCAAGCGTGACCTTCCTTGGGGTGTGTCGAGAACGAATTTTGCACTCAAAACATATAGAACAATAAAACCGATAATTCAAGGCCTAAAGTAGCCGCTTCAGCGATAACATGTCAAAAGTCTTGACAAAAATCCCGGTGGGGTACACAATTTGCGAGTTTTCCAATGAAACCAACGTACACGTTGGCCTAATCGGGGGAAGTGATGAAGGTGCAAAGTGATTTTCTGGTGATCGGCAGCGGCATAGCGGGGCTTTCCTTCGCCCTGCAGGCGGCCGCCCACGGGACCGTCGCCCTGGTCACCAAGCGGGATATATCTGAATCGGCCACCAACTACGCACAAGGCGGGATCGCGACCGTCTCCTCGGCCGAGGACACTTTCGACGCACACGTCCAGGATACCCTGGTCGCCGGCGCCGGCATCTGCCACGAAGACGTGGTGCGCATGGTGGTGGAGGAGGGCCCCCAGGTCATCGCCAACCTGATCGAGTGGGGGGTGCAGTTCACCAAGAACGGAACGGTCTACGACCTGACCCGCGAAGGCGGTCACAGCGCCCGCCGCATCCTCCATGCCGAGGACATCACCGGCCGCGAGATCGAGCGCGCCCTGGTCGAGGCGGTGCGGGCTCACGACAACATCACCTTCCATGAAAACCATATAGCCATCGACCTGGTGACCGAGTCCAAGGTAGCGAAAACGCCCCAGGAGCAGAACCGCTGCCTGGGCGCTCATGTGCTGGACATCGAGACCGGCGTGGTCAAGACCTTCGCCTCGCGCATCACCCTGCTCGCCTCAGGGGGGGCCGGGAAGGTCTATCTCTACACCTGCAACCCCGAGGTCGCCACCGGCGACGGGGTTGCCATGGCCTACCGTGCCGGCGCCACCATCGCCAACATGGAGTTCATGCAGTTCCACCCCACCACCTTGTACCACCCCACCGCCCGTTCGTTCCTGATCTCCGAGGCCGTGAGGGGGGAGGGGGCCATCCTGCGCCGCCGCGACGGCACTGCCTTCATGGAGCGCTACCACCCGCTGAAGGACCTGGCTCCCCGCGACATCGTGGCCCGGGCTATCGACAACGAGATGAAGACCCACGGCGACGACTGCGTCTACCTGGACATCACCCATCGTGATCCTTCCTACATCACCACCCGCTTCCCCAACATCTACCAGACCTGCCTGGACTTCGGCATCGACATGACCAAGGACATGATCCCGGTGGTGCCGGCGGCGCACTATCTGTGCGGTGGGGTGGCGGTCGACAGCAACGCCGAGACCGATGTGAAGCACCTCTACGCCATCGGCGAGGTCGCCTTCACCGGGCTTCACGGCGGCAACCGCCTGGCCAGCAACTCGCTCCTCGAGGCCGCGGTCTACGCCGGACGCGCCTACCAGCACGCCGTCAAGGTCCTCAAAGAAGGAACCTTCTCCTCCCCGGTCATCCCCGAGTGGGACTGCGGCACCGCAACCAACTCCGACGAGATGGTGGTGGTCTCCCAGAACTGGGACGAGATCAGGCGCTTCATGTGGAACTACGTGGGCATTGTGCGCTCCGACAAGAGGCTCCAGCGCGCCATGCGCAGGATCGACCTGATCCGGGACGAGATCGAGGAGTACTACTGGAACTTCATCGTCACCTCCGACCTCATCGAACTGCGCAACATTGCCACCGTGGCCAAGCTGATCGTCTCCTGCGCCATGATGAGGAAGGAGTCGCGCGGCCTCAACTACAACATCGACCATCCCGCCGTCGACGATGCCAACTGGAAACGCGACACCTTCATCAAGAAGCAGTTCTGAGGCGCCAATGACCATAGACGAGATCAGGGAGAATATCGACCGGCTGGACAGCGACCTGTTGCGGATCTTCAACGAGCGCGCCTCGCTGGCCCTGAAGATCGGCGAGATCAAGAAGGGGCTGGACCTGCCGGTCTATGACCCTGCGAGGGAAAAGAGGATCTTCAACCGGATGACCGCGGATAACCCGGGGCCACTGGACGACGAGGCCATTGTCCGCCTTTTCGAGCGCGTGGTCGACGAGTCGCGCAGGCTGGAGCGGATCATGACCCGCGGGGAACACTAAGCTAGCCAGAAGGCGAAAGGTTCTCCGGAGCGCTTTCGCCTTTGACGGTGAGGAGGAGACAAGGGTGCTGATAGTCTTGCGCAAGGCGGCCGACAGCGAGGCCCAGGAGCTGATCAAGGCCTACCTGATCGACCGCGGTTACGACATACACCAATCGACCGGAGCCAACCGGGTCATCATAGGAGTCATCGGTGACACCGACTCCCTCCCGGAAACAGAAATCCAGGCCTTTCCCGGCGTGCTGCAGGTGGTGAGAATCGCCAAGGAAGGGTAATGCGTCGTCTAAACATCAAGGCATATCTCCCCGAGTCCCTCAAGGGAGAGGGGAAGAGTTTTGAAGAGAAGCGCGGCGCCTATCTCGCGGCGTCGCGTGAGTTTCTCGAGCACTTCCGCGAGGAGTCCAAGCGCGAGCATCGCGAAGGCGCCGGGGGCATAGAGGTGGTGGAATCGATCACCGCCATGACCGATGACATGGTCACCACCCTCTTTACCGCACTTTCCGATGATCTCCACATCCCCAAGAACGGTCAGCTGGCCCTGGTCGCCGTGGGCGGCTACGGCCGCAAGGAGCTCAACCCCTACTCCGACCTGGACCTCATGTTCCTCTACGGCGGCAAGGATTCCAAGCCCGTGGAGGAGGTCGCAAACCGCCTGCTCTATTTCCTCTGGGATCTTCGCCTCGACGTCGGCTACTCCATCCGGACGCTCTCCGACTGCGTCGAGATGGCCAACAGCGATACCACCGTCAAGACGGCACTCCTCGACGCCAGGCTCCTCACCGGCAGCGAAGAGCTCTTCAACGAACTGAAGAAGGTGATGGTCAAGCAGGTATGGGCCAAACGAAGCGACGCCTTCATTGACGAAAAGCTCGAGGAGCAGATCAAGAGGCGTGACAAGTACGGCTCCAGCGTCTACATACTCGAACCCAACATCAAGGAAGGGGAAGGGTGTCTGCGTGATCTGCACACGGCGATGTGGGTCGCGAAAATAAAGTACAAGGTCGACACCCCGCACGAGCTGATTACCAAGGGGGTGCTGCTCGAGTCCCAGGAGAAGGAGTACTACAAGTACCTCGACCATCTCTGGCGGATCCGAAACGAGCTCCACTACTCCGCGGGGAGGAAAAACGACCAGCTGACCTTCGAAGCCCAGAGTGCCATCGCCCGCTTCTTCGGCTACCAGGACGGGGAAAAGACCCTGGCGGTGGAGCAGTTCATGCAGGATTTCTACCTCCACGCCAACAACGTCGAGCATTTCTGCTCCATGCTGATCAATAAATCCCACCGCCGTGAAGAGGGTGCCCGCAAGATCCTCGGCTACTTCACCCGCAGACCGGTTGGCGACGGGTTGTACGTGATGAAGGGCGAGCTGGTGGTCCCCGACGAAACGGTGATCGCCAAGGACCCCGTCAGGCTGATCCGCATCTTCGAGTACGCCCAGAAACAGCGGGTTGAGATCAGCCTCGGCGCGAAGAAGCTGATCCGCGACAACCTCGACCTGGTGAACGACAAGTTCCGCCGCTCCAAGGAAGCCAACGCCTCCTTCGTCAACATTCTCCAGTCCGACAAATGGGTCTTCGAGACCCTGGAGCAGATGCACCACCTCGGTTTTCTGGGGAAATTCATCCCCGAGTTCGAGCGTATCAACTGCAAGGTGCAGCACGACGTCTACCACATCTACACCGTCGATACCCACACCCTTTTCGCAGTCGAAGAGATCGGCAAGCTTTGGCGGGGGACGTTCTCGAAAAAGAAGGACGAGAATGACGCGGAGACGGAGAAGCTGCAGCATCTGATGCAACTCTCCCGGGAGATCGACAAGCGCTGGCTCTTGTTGCTGGCGGTGCTCCTCCACGATGTGGGGAAGGGCTCAGGCGGAGGTCACGCCGAGGTAGGTGCCGAACTCTCCAAGACGGTGGCCCGCCGGATGGGGCTCAACAAGGAAGACAGCGAGAGGCTCCAGTTCCTGGTCAGGCACCACCTCCTCATGGCCCACATCGCCCAGCGCCGCGACCTGCACGACGAGCGGATGATCATCCAGTTCGCCCGCCAGATGGAGAAGAGCGAGAACCTCAAGATGCTCTACCTCCTGACCTATGCAGATATCAGGGCTGTCGGGCCCGATGTCTGGACCCAGTGGAAGGCGCTTTTGCTCCAGGAGCTCTACGAGAAGGCCTTCGGCGTCCTCGAGCGCGGCGATTTCAAGCTGGAAGCCTCCGGAGATCGGGTGCGGCGGGTCAAGAGGGCGCTTTTCGACCTCCTTTCCAAGGACTACCCGGCACAGACGGTCAAGGACGAGCTGCAGGCGCTCTCCACCCGGCACCTCCTCTCCTACAAGGCGGATGTGCTTGCCGAGCACATGAAGGTACTCCTCTCCCTGGGTGACAATCTCCTGGTCTTCACCGTATCCCATGAGAAGGATAAAGGGTACACCAACTGCACCATCTGCACCTACGACGTCCCCGGGCTCTTTTCCAAGATAACCGGGGTCATGGCCGCCAACGGCATGAACATCCTGGGGGCCCAGATCCATACCAACACCAACGAAAAGGTGCTGGACGTGCTTCAGATCAATTCACCGCAGGGCCTGGTCATCGACGAACAAAGCCGCTGGGACAAGGTCGACTCCGACCTGCGGCAGGTCCTCGAAGGCAAGGCCCGGGTGAGCTCGCTGGTCAAGAAGCGCCACCGCCCCAGCATCCTGATGGAGAAGGCCAAGCCGACCATGCCGGCGCGGGTGGAGATCGACAACGAGGTCTCCTCCGACTACACCGTCATCGATATCTACGCCCACGACAAGATCGGGCTCCTCTACAACATCACCAGCACGCTCACCAGGCTGGGCCTCTACATCGGGGTATCCAAGATTTCCACCAAGGTGGACCAGGTGGCCGACGTCTTCTACGTCAAGGATATCTTCGGGCAGAAGATCATGGATCCCGGGAAGCTCGAGGAGATACGCACCGAACTCCTGGCTGCCAGCGACAAGAACTAGTGGACCGCTTCATCGATCTTTTCCTGAACTACCTCCTGGTGGAGAAGGGGGCCGCAGCCAACACCGTGGTCGCCTACAGCCGCGATCTGGCCCGCTACCTGCGCTTTCTCGGCGACCGCGCTCCGGGGGAGATCCGCCCCAACGACGTGGCCTCTTTCCTGGCGCAGCTGAAGGCCGAGAAGATGGCGCCGAGGAGCCGGGCCCGGGCCCTTTCCGCCCTCAGGATGCTGCACCGCTTCCTGGTGGTCGAAGGGTACTGCGAGCACAACCCCACCTCCATCATCGAGGCTCCCAAGGGGATCGTCAGGCTCCCCGCGGTGCTGAGCGGGAGGGAGGTGGAGGCGCTTCTTTCCTCGCCGCTGGAGAGCGGCGCGGCAGGGGTGCGGGACAAGGCGATGCTCGAGCTTCTTTACGCCACCGGCCTCAGGGTTTCCGAGTTGGTGGGACTCAAGGTAGGCGAGGTCAACATATCGGCCGGCTACCTGATGACCATCGGCAAGGGTAGCAAGGAGCGGCTCGTTCCGATCGGGGAGAGTGCCTGCCTGGCGGTCGGTCGCTACCTGAGCGAGGCGCGCGCGGAACTCCTCAAGGAGGGCTCCAGCACCCGCCTCTTCCTCACCCGGCTCGGGGAGGGTATGACGCGCCAGTCCTTCTGGAACATCATCAAGAAAAGGGCGCAGCAGGCCGGTATCCGCAGCAGCATCTCGCCCCACACGCTGCGGCACTCCTTCGCCACCCACCTGCTGGAAAACGGCGCCGACCTGAGAAGCGTACAGATCATGCTGGGTCATGCCGACCTCTCGTCGACCCAGATCTACACCCACGTGACCCGGGAGAGGCTCAAGAGGCTGCACAGCCAGTTCCACCCGCGCGGGTGAGGAACACCGCCCTGATATGACCTCCTTTCGAGGAGGTGACTATAAAAACGAGCAGAGGATTGATCTTATGAAGTATGTAGTGCTCCTTGGCGACGGTATGTCGGATGAGAAGATAGAGGGCTTGGGGGGGAAGACCCCGCTGCAGGCGGCGAAGACCCCGAACATGGACTTCATGGCGAAGCGCGGCAGACTGGGGCTCGCGCAGACGGTCCCGGAAGGCTACCCCCCGGGAAGCGACGTGGCCAACCTGTCGATGTTCGGTTACAACCCGGTCGATTGCTACACCGGCCGCTCCCCCTTGGAGGCGGCCAGCATGGGTGTTTCACTGGGTCCCGACGACGTCGCCTTCCGCGTCAACCTGGTCTCCCTGGACGCCCGCGGCGGGAAGCTCCTCATGGAGGACTACTCGGCCGGCCATATCTCCACCGCCGACGGCCGCGAACTCGTCGAGGAACTCCAGCGCCAGCTGGGCAACGAGGAATTCTCCTTCCATCCCGGCGTGAGCTACCGTCACCTCATGGTCTGGCACGGCGGGAAGACCGAGATCCAGGCCACGCCCCCCCACGACATTACCGGTCAGGACATCCTCAACTATCTCCCGAAGGGGGAGGGCGCCGATCGGCTGATCAACCTCATGAACAGCTCGCAGATGATCTTTCACAACCATCCCCAGATCAAACGCCGTGCCGCGCAGGGGGAGACTCCCGCCAACTCGATCTGGCTGTGGGGGCAGGGGAAGGCCCCGGCCATGGAGCTTTTCCGCGACAAGTTCGGCCTGAGCGGCGCGGTGATCTCCGCGGTCGACCTGATCAAGGGGATCGGCGTCTACGCCGGGCTCGACATCATTGACGTTCCCGGCGCCACCGGCTATCTCGATACCAATTTCAAGGGGAAGGCCGAGGCCGCACTGGAGGCGCTCAAGACCAGGGATTTCGTCTTCCTTCATGTGGAGGCTCCTGACGAGGCCTCGCACTCCGGGAAGCTTCAGGACAAGATCAAGGCCATCGAATGCTTCGACGAGCTGGTGGTCGGCCCGGTGCTGGAGGGACTCAAGGAGCTAGGCGACTACCGCATCCTCTGCGCCCCCGACCATCCGACTCCGGTCGCGCTGATGACCCACACCTCCGATCCTGTCCCCTTCCTCATCTACGGCGGCGAGCAGGAAGTCAAAGAGGGCGTGGCGGGCTACGACGAGATCTCGGCTGCCGCAGCTGGTTTCAAGGTGGCGGAAGGGTTCCGGCTGATGGAACTGCTGCTCGCGAAATGATCGGGAAGGAAGAGATGAGGCACTTGATACGGAAATTGCTGCTGCTGGCGGTGCTCGCTATCGTTCCGGCTACGGCCCGGGCCGGGGAGGTTCATTATTCGGCGGCCGCGAGCCTCAAGGAGGTCCTGAACGAGCTCTCCGCCAACTACGCCAGGAAGAATCCCTCCGTCAGATTCGTGAAGAGCTACGGGGCCTCAGGCGCCCTGGCAAAACAGCTGGAAAACGGTGCGCAGGTCGACATCTTCATTTCCGCCAACCAGGAGTGGATCAACTACCTCAAGGAGAGGAACCTCCTGGCAGCCAGGACCATGGCCGACTTCACCTACAACGCACTCGTCTTTGCCGGTCCCGCCAGTACCAAGGCCTCATCGATGAAGGATCTGCTGAAGCTGAACAGGATCGCCATCGGCAGCCCGAAGAGCGTCCCCGCAGGCGAATATGCCATGGTGGCCTTCAAGAACGCCTATATCGCCAGCCAACTCGGAAAAAAGCTGGTGATGGCCAAGGACGTCCGCGAGTGCCTCATGTATGCCGAACGGGGGGAGGTGGACGGAGCGATGGTCTACCTCACCGATGCCCTGGAGGCCAAAAACATCAAGGTCCTCTTCACCGTACCGCAGAAACTTTATCCCCGCGTCGTCTATCCCATTGCCATGACCTCGGTCGGCGCCAACAACAGGGAGGCTGCCGAATTCTATCGCTACCTCCTCGGGGGCGAGGCTAAGACGGTACTGGCGAAATACGGCTTCGCGGCCCGCTAGCAGGTAATCGTCGCCATTTTATTCCAGATCAGGCGCTGAAAAGAACCGTTGACAAATCAGGAGTGAAGCTGATTTAATGGCGCGTCCCCCCGGGCGCGACAGGATCCGCCACGGATATTAACGATAAAGCTTCAGGAGGAATTAATGAACCCATTGGCCGCAGAATTAAACGAGTCTCTAGCACAGCACAGCCCGCACGTTTTGGAGATGCTTTCCGATCTGGGCAAGAACCTCTTCTTCCCCAAGGGCATCCTCACCCAGTCTGCTGAAGCCAAGGAAAAGGCGCACAAATTCAACGCGACCATAGGGATCGCCACCGAAAACGGCGGCCCGATGTTCCTCTCCTGCATCCAGGACAAGCTCTCCAGCTTCGACCCCAAGGACATCTATCCGTACGCCCCTCCGGCAGGGAAGCCCGAGCTCCGTTCGCTGTGGAGGGAGAAGATGCTGCGCGAGAACCCGAGCCAGCAGGGCAAGCATTTCAGCAACCCCATCGTCACCAATGCCCTGACCCACGGGCTTTCCATCGTCTCCGACTTGTTCGTCGACAGGGGAGATCACATCATCCTTCCGGACATGCTCTGGGGGAACTATAACCTCACCTTCGGTACTTGCAGCGGCGCGATCGTCAAGAAGCACCCGACCTTCACCGTTACCGGCGGCTATGACGTCGACGCCTTCAAGGCCGAGCTGCAGAACTCCGCCGAGGAGAAGGGCAAGGTCATCGTGCTCTTGAACTTCCCCAACAACCCCAGCGGCTACACCCCGACCGTCGCCGAGGGCGACGCCATCGTGGCCGCCATCAAGGAAGTCGCCGAAGGCGGCTGCAACGTGGTCGCGGTGACCGACGACGCCTACTTCGGGCTCTTCTACGAAGACAGCATGAAGGAGTCGCTCTTCGGCAAGCTGGCCAACCTGCATCCGCGCATCCTGGCGGTCAAGCTCGACGGGGCCACCAAGGAAGAGTTCGTGTGGGGCTTCCGCACCGGCTTCATCACCTTTGCCGACGGCAACGACTATGAAAACGCCCCGGTCATCAACGCCCTCGAGAAGAAGGCCATGGGGATCATCCGCGCCCGCATCTCCAACTGCCCGCACCCCTCCCAGACCTTCGTCATCGAGGCCCTGCGCTCCCCGGACTTCCTGGCCCAGAAGGAGCAGAAGTTCCAGGTCATGAAGGGGCGCGCCCTCAAGACCAAGGAAGTGCTCGACAGCGGCAAGTACGTGAAGGCCTGGGATTATTACCCCTTCAACTCTGGCTACTTCATGTGCCTCAAGCTGAAGACCGTGGAAGCCGAGAAGCTCCGCGTGCATCTCCTCGAGAAGTACGGCGTCGGTGCCATCTCCATCACCAAGACCGACCTGCGTATCGCCTTCTCCTGCATCGCTGAAGAGGATCTTCCCGAACTCTTCGACATCATCTACATGGCGGTAGAGGATCTGACCCCGGGGATGTAAGATAACCCTGCAATAATCAAAAAGCCCCCTCTGCCGCTTTCGGCAGAGGGGGCTTTTTTTATGGCACATCCACACACGTCCCCAGGTTCACTGGGTAAATAAGTGCGTGCTTCGACAGGCTCAGCACGAACGGGCAATCAAATGCGTGCGTGCTCCGACAGGCTCGGCACGAAGGGGCCATCAAATGGGTGCGTGCTCCGACGGGCTCGGCGCGAAGGGGTCATCAAATGCGTGCGTGCTTCGACGGGCTCGGCGCGAAGGGGTCATGAACGTGCAGTGCGTGCTTCCGCAGGATCGGCACCAGATGGTCCCCTGAAGAAGACATGCTGAGACCGTTCGCCCTGAGCCTGTCGAAGGGCGCAATTAGCGGTTTGATACAAAAAGGCCCACAGAGTTTCCCCGTGGGCCTTTTTTGTATATGACGTTTTCGAAGATCTAGTTGATCAGCTTTCCGATGCTGCCGAAGCGGACGCGGAACTTGTCCTTGTCCCAGGACCAGTACTTGATGAAGGCCAGGCCCTTGATCTTCTCCATCGGCACGAAGCCCCAGAAGCGGCTGTCGTAGGAACGGTCACGGTTGTCACCCATGACGAAGTAGGAGTTGGCGGGAACCTTGATGGGATCCTTGAAGTCGCGGGGATTCATCTCTTTCGGGATGGTCTCCGACTCCTTGTGCACCTCGTGCGGGTTATCATACAGCTTCCCGTTCACGAAGACCCGCTTGTTCTTCACCTCGACGGTATCGCCGGGGGTGCCGACGACGCGCTTGATGAAGTCCTTCGAGGGGTCCTCGGGGTACTCGAAGACGATGACGTCTCCCTGGCGGGGGTCACGGATCTTCAGCACCCTATCGGAGGTAAAGGGTATCTTGGAGCCGTAGATGAACTTGTTGACCAGGATATGGTCGCCGATGGCCAGGGTGTCCTCCATGGAACCCGACGGTATCTTGAACGCCTGCACGATGAAGGTGCGGATCACCAGAGCCAGGAGGACTGCGATGATGATGGACTCCGCGTACTCCCTGACGATGTGTTTCGCCTTGACCGGCTTTGCAGGTTTGGCTTCAGCCTGGGCCGGCTTATCGCTGACGACGTTCTTGTAATCTTCCATAGTATTATTTTCCCCTTTTTCTAGCCTTCGACCTTGAGGATGGCAAGGAACGCCTCTTGCGGCAGTTCGACGTTGCCCACGTTCTTCATCCGTTTCTTTCCTTCCTTCTGCTTCTCCAGGAGTTTCCGCTTCCTGGTGATGTCTCCGCCGTAGCACTTGGCCAGAACGTCCTTCCTGAGCGCCTTCACGGTCTCGCGGGCGATGACCTTGACGCCGACGGCCGCCTGGATGGCAATCTCGAACATCTGACGCGGGATCAGTTCCTTCATCTTGGAAACCAGTTCACGGCCTCGGTAGTAGGCTTTGTCCTTGTGGATGATCAGGGACAGGGCGTCTACCACCTCGCCGTTGATCATGATGTTCAGGCGCACCAGTTCGCTCTGCCTGTAATCAAGGATCTCGTAATCGAGGGAGGCGTAACCCTTGGTGATCGACTTCAGGCGGTCGTAGAAGTCCAGCACCACCTCGTTCAGCGGCAGCTCATACACCACCATGACCCGGGTCGGCGTCAGGTACTTGATCTCCCGCTGCACGCCGCGCTTCTCCTCGCAAAGGGCCAGTATCCCCCCCACGAAGTCGTTGGGAACGTGGATGGAGGCCAGGATGAAGGGCTCCTCGACGTAGGCGATCTCCTGGGTCGGAGGGAGCTGGTTCGCGCTCTGGATGGTGATCATCGAGCCATCGGGCTTGTGCACGCGATAGACGACGGTCGGGGCCGTGGTGATGAGCTCAAGGTTGAACTCGCGCTCGAGCCTCTCCTGGATGATCTCCATGTGCAAAAGCCCCAGGAATCCGCAGCGGAAGCCGAAGCCCAGCGCGAGAGAGGTCTCGGGGTCGTAGGAGAAGGAGGAGTCGTTGAGCTTCAGTTTGGCGAGCGCGTCGCGCAACTGCTCGTACTGCGAGGTGTCGATCGGATACAGCCCGGAGAAGACCATGGGCTTCACTTCCTTGAACCCGGAAAGCGCCGCGTCGCAGGGGTTGTGCAGCATGGTGATTGTGTCGCCGACCTTGGCGTCCGAGACGTCCTTGATGCCGGCGATGATGAAGCCGACCTCTCCGGCCGTCAGCGAGTAAACCTCGCACATCTCCGGTGAGAAGACGCCTACCTTCAGGACCTCGTGGACCTTCCGGTTCGACATCAGCTGAATCTTGTCGCCCTTTTTCACCGATCCGTCAATGATCCTGACCAGTATGATCACTCCCTGGTACTGGTCGTACCAGGAGTCAAAGAGGAGCGCCTTCAAGGGCTGGGCCGGCTCGCCCTGGGGGGGCGGGATCTTCTTGACGATCTCTTCGAGGATGTCCTTGGTCCCGATCCCTTCCTTGGCGCTGGCCAGTACCGCGTCATGGGTGTCGAGGCCGATGATGTCCTCGATCTCCTGCTTGACCCGCTCCGGTTCGGCCGCGGGGAGGTCGATCTTGTTGAGGACCACGAAGACTTCGAGATTGTTGTCCAGCGCCAGGTAGACGTTGGCCAGCGTCTGCGCCTCGACCCCCTGCGATGCGTCCACCACCAGCAAACCGCCTTCGCAGGCGGTGAGCGAGCGGGAGACCTCGTAGCTGAAGTCCACGTGTCCCGGGGTGTCGATCAGGTTGAGGATGTAGTCCTTGCCGTCGTCGGCGCGGTAATTCAGCCGAACGGTCTGTGCCTTGATGGTGATGCCGCGCTCGCGCTCCAGGTCCATCTTGTCGAGGAACTGGTCCTGTTTTTCACGTGACGATACGGTACCGGTGAATTCGAGGAGGCGGTCGGCAAGAGTCGATTTGCCGTGATCTATGTGGGCGATTATGGAAAAGTTGCGGATATGCTCGATTACCATATTGTCCTTTGTCCTGCCGAGGTTAACTAATGAATAGTATAGAAGTGAGGGGTTATTGTAAAGGGATTTCTCCGGTAAGAGCTGGGGTGGGGAGGGGAGGCTTTGGGCCGGCGGGGCCGTCTCCGCGAGCTACCTCCCCTGATTCTGCCAGGCCCGCTTTCCCAAAGTCTTCACCTTCAGATTCATCCACAAACTCATCACGACTCCCCGAGCGGGCGCTCGATCTATTGCACGACCGGCATGGGATATTGTTGTACTTCGCTCTTCGACAGGACAAAGACTGAACTTGAAATAGAAATGTTAAGTTAGATGATTGTAACGTTATGGGCGGCCAGCACTCTCTGACATAAGGGTATCTGGAAAGCGCCCCACTGAGACAGTACATAGACAAGTTCTTCCATGTCATTGTAACTGTTGGTGATGGTGTTAAAGTTATAACGGAAGGGCGCTTTCGATGAGATCGGGCAGCTACTTCACCTTGTTGACGGGAGGTGCAAAAAATGTCGGTGATCCCCCAATATGTCGCCCCTGATTTTTCTCTCCCCGAACTGGCCAGTGCCCCGGCAGTCCAGGTCGTTCCGGCCCCCCATGATGGCGTCTTGCCCGCGAACTACCACGGCACCTCCAACCACCCGGAGTATGTCCACCTGGGGGGAGGACGATGGCTCCTTGCTCCGCACAGCCGCATGGACTCGGTCCTGGTACTGCGGGAATCGGGACTGGAAGTGGTTGAGCCGCGGCGGGTCAGAAGGGGGGAACCGGTGGTGATCGGACGCAGCGAGAACGGGGAGGATGGGATCTATATCCATGTCCGCGGCTTCGAGGCGATCGCCGAAACCGAGCCGGACAAATTTTCCTTCCGCAGCCGTGGTACCCGCGAGACCCCCTTTTCCCGTTCCTATGACGAGATGTACAAGGTGCTTCGCCACGACCGCGATCACGGCTACATCGTCTGGGTGCTGGGGCCGGCGGTCGCCTTCGACATGGACAGCCGCAGCGCCATGCAGGGGTTGATGGAGAGCGGCTTCTGTCATGCCCTGTTGGCGGGGAACGCCCTGGCCGTTCATGACCTGGAGGCCGCCCGTTTCCGCACCGGCCTCGGTCAGGACATCTACACGCAGATCTCCCAGCCTCTTGGTCATTACAACCACCTCGACATCATCAACGAGGTCCGCATGCGCGGGGGTATGACCCGCACCATGGAGGAGTTGCAGTTGAAGGACGGGATCATGTACGCCTGCCACAGGATGAAGATCCCCTATGTCCTGGCCGGTTCCATCCGTGATGACGGTCCGCTCCCCGAGGTGATAGCGGATGTCTACCAGGCGCAGGACGCCATGAGGGTGCATGCGCGGAAGGCTTCGACCGTGATCGCGGTTGCCACCCAGCTCCATTCCATCGCCTTCGGCAACATGGTCCCCAGCTACCAGGTGCAGGACGACGGCAGTGTCCGTCCCGTCTTCTTTTACGTGGTCGATCTCAACGAGTTCTGCGTGGACAAGCTTGCGAACCGGGGATCGGCTCAGGCGGCGGCCATTCTCACCAACGCCCAGGACTTCATGGTGAACCTCTGGAACAACCTGAAGTGCGACCAGAAATGAAGATGTGACAGGGAGTCGAGATGCCAGGGAACATCAGGATCATAGGAGTGCCGATAGATCTTGGCCAGGCACAGCGGGGTGTCGATCTGGGGCCAGGTGCGCTGAGATATGCCGGAATCTCCGCCCGTCTTTCGGCCTTAGGCTACGAGGTGCATGATGCCGGCAACCTCTATGTCCCGGTGCGCGACGTGCTGGTCGATGAGCGGGAACTGCACTACCTCCCTTCTATCAAGACGGTGTGCGAGGCGGTCTACCAGGCGGGGAGGGCGGCGGTCAAGGAGGGAGTGATCCCGGTCTTCATGGGGGGCGACCATTCCCTGGCCATCGGCTCGATCGGAGGGGTGACGCATGAGGAGCCGGTGGGCCTGATCTGGATCGATGCCCATGGCGACTTCAACATCCCGGAGACGACGCCCAGCGGGAACATCCACGGCATGTGCGTCGCCGCCCTGACGGGGGAGGGATATCCTGAACTGGTGAACGTGGGACGCCGGGGGGCGAAGCTGAAGCCGGAAGATGTGGTGATGATCGGACTGCGTGAGCTGGATACTGAAGAGAGGTTGCGGCTGCGGGATAGCGGCATGGGCCTCTTCACCATGCGGCACATCGACGAGCACGGTATGGGGGCGGTGGCGCGGGAGGCGCTGGGGAAGTTGCAGCATGTGGAGAGGCTGCATGTAAGCCTCGATCTGGATGCCCTCGACCCCAGCGAGGTGCCGGGGGTGGGGACCAGGTCGCCAGGCGGGCTCACCTATCGCGAGGCCCAGCTCCTCATGGAGATCCTGGCCGATACGGGGCGTGTTGTTTCACTGGATATCGTCGAGATCAACCCGATACTGGATCAGCGCAACCAGACGGCCCGGGTCGCCATAGAACTGGCGGTCTCTCTCTTTGGAAAGAGCATCGTCTAGGATCTGCAGGTCGAGGGCCTTTCCCCCTGCGATACAGTTCCCTTAACAACCAAGATAGGCACTTCCGGACTCAAGCCGCTCTCGAAAAAGGTCTTACTTCAGTGTCAAGACGGCCTTGAAGAGCTTCCAGCGCAACCTCCATGTCATAGTGCGTCTGCAGATTCAGCCAGAACTGCGCCTCCATGTTGAAGAATCGACCCAGACGAAGTGCTGTGTCGGCGGTTATCCCACGGCGTCCATGGATTATCTCGTTGACCCTACGCGGCGTGACGCCAATGTCTTTCGCCAAACGGTACTGTGTAATTCCCATTGGTTCCAAAAACTCTGCGAGAAGTATTTCACCCGGATGGATAGCAGGGAAATCACGCTTAGTCATATAAATCACCTCTTAGTGGTAGTTATTATCCCTCAAGGATAATACCGTCAATACATATCACCAGGAAGCAGGTCTCATATTCGTCAGGAAGAGGTGGGGCTAACGGGTGATGTGGAGATTGAGCTCGCTCATGAGGGTGTCGAGGTCGATTTTGTGAACGGAGGCGCCGTGCTCGAGTTGCTCGAACTCGGCGATCTGGCAGTCGTAGCAGTCCAGGCCGAGGCGCTGGAAGACGGGGAGGGTCTCGGGGTAGCGGCTGAGGATCTGGGTTATGGTCATGTCTCTCGTGATCATTGGATCCTCCTGATACTGTATGTGGGAGCCGCTAATAGAAAAGGCGCCGCTGGTGCAGGCGCCTATAACATTATCAGATACTTCAAAGGGTGACAAGTAGCCATGATTGATCCAGTGTGTACGGTTACTCTCCCTGCGACCGGCTACTACCTTCCGAATTTCGCGTCCAGAGCTGCCTTCACCAGGGGTGGCACCAGCTTGTCCACCGGGCCGTTCAGCGAACTCACTTCCTTGACGATGGAGGAGGAGAGGTAGCTGTAAGGAACTGAGGTCATCATGAACAGGGTCTCGACCTCCTTGGTGATGCTCCTGTTCATCTGGGCAAGCTGGAATTCATACTCGAAATCCGAAACCGCACGCAGGCCGCGTACGATAACGGTGGCCCCGCGCTGCCGGACGAAGTCCACCAGCAGCCCGTCGAAGGTCTCGATCTTCGCCTGCGGCCGGTCGGCAAGGATCTCCGACAGCAGGTCGATGCGCTCCTTGACCGAAAAGAGCGAGTTCTTTTCCGAGTTCCTGGCGACGGCGACGATGACGCCGTCGAAGATCTTCAGGGCGCGTTCGATGATGTCCAGATGACCGTAGGTTACGGGATCAAAAGAGCCCGGGTAGACTGCGAGTTTCAGGGGCACTGTTCACCTCTGTCGGAAAGATTTAGAAAGGATATGGCGGTGTCGCCGTAGATCCGCCGCTCGGTCTCAACCAACCGGCCAAAGCTGCGGGGGATCTCCTCTTTCGACGAGAATTCGGCAACGACGGTCGTTCCCTGGTCTACGAGCGGGGAGCCGGAGAGCATCTCGAGGATGGCTTCGGTGTGGCCCTGGCTGTACGGGGGGTCAAGGAAAACGAGATGGAACGGCTCCTCCCCGCGGGAGAGCGACTTCAGGGCGTTCGCCGCCTCCTGGACCACCACCTTGGCTCTGTCGGTGAAGCGGGTGATGTCCAGGTTTTTCCGGATGAGCTCCGCTGATTCACGGTGGGAATCGATGAAGACGGCATAGGAGGCGCCCCTGCTCAGAGCTTCGATACCGAGGTTGCCGGTGCCGGCGAAGATGTCGAGGACCCTCATCCCCGAGAAGTCGCCCAGCCTGCTGAGGAGCATGCTGAAGAGAGCCTCCTTGACGCGGTCGGCGGTGGGGCGGACCCTCAGGCTTTTTGGGGCTAAGAGATTGCGCCCTCGCGCCTCTCCTGCGATTACCCTCATTCTGTCGATCCCTTTTTCATTGCAGGTCAGTCCTCCACTCTTATCAGTTTCAAGAAGATAGCTTCAACTGCATTTCGAGTGTCTGCAGCCGCCACGGTTCCCTGTCACAGCGCATTTTTTATGAGACACCTTTTGTAAACGCTCTATTACCACGATGCCGTCCACTGCGTCAATGGCAACTTTGCTGTTGACACAGTAACAGACCGGTATATAAATACGATGTTTTTTTGAAATTATTCATGATGGGGAGGGTTGATGAGAGAGAGCCAGGCCATGGAGCGGACCGATCTGGCGGGTTATGCGGCCAGCAGCAGTGCCTCCAGGGGGCGCAGGTACCAGGAAGAATTCCGGGACAACCGGCCAGCCTTCGAAAGGGATCGGGATCGCATCATCCACTGTGCAGCCTTCCGCCGTCTCGAGTACAAGACCCAGGTCTTCGTAAACCACGAGGGCGATTATTACCGGACGCGGCTCACCCACTCCCTGGAGGTGGCGCAGATAGGGAAGGGGATCGCCAGGAGGCTTGGCCTCAACGAGGAGCTGACGGAGACCCTCGCCCTGGCCCACGACCTCGGGCACACCCCCTTCGGCCACACCGGTGAAGAGATCCTGAACCGGCTGATGGAAGGGGCGGGGGGCTTCGAGCACAACCTCCAGTCCCTTCGGGTGGTTGACGAACTGGAGGAGCGTTATCCCAATTTCAACGGATTGAACCTCTCCTGGGAAGTGAGAGAGGGTATCGTAAAACATTCATCGCAGTACGACACGCCCCAGAATGCCTTTGCCGAATTTCTACCCGGCGTGGTCCCGACCATCGAGGCGCAGCTGATCAACTTCGCCGACGAGATCGCCTACAACAACCATGACATCGACGACGGGTTGAAGTCGGGCTATATCAATCTGGCACAACTGAAGAAAGTGGCCCTTTGGGACGAGGTGCACGAGGGGATACTGCGGAAGTATCCCGGCATCGAGACCGACCGGGCCGTCTGCCAGACGGTGAGCGCGCTGATCGGCGTGCTGATGAACGACCTGGTGGTGACCGCTGCGGCCAATCTGGAGGCCCTCAAGATCGAGACCCAGGAAGATCTGAGGCGGGTGAACAAGCAGGTTGCCTCGTTCAGTCCGGCCATGGCCGAGAGGAATGCAGAGTTGAAGAGGTTCCTGTATCAGAACCTGTACCGCCACTACAAGGTAGAGAGGATGCGGGTCAAGGCCGAGCGTTACCTGGCCGAGCTCTTCGAGATGTACCTGAAGCACCCGACGCTCCTTCCGTTGAAGCACCAGGTAAAGATGGAGCGTGAGGGGCGGGAGCGGGTGATCTGTGATTACATTGCGGGGATGACCGACCGGTTCGCCCTGGACGAGTTCAAGAGGCTCTTCGAGCCTTACGAGAGGGTGTAAAAGCAGTGAATGGTGAATGGTGAAGGGTGAAGGGTGAAGGGTGAAACCTGAAACCTGAACATAGAACGTAGAAGGTACAACATGAAGTACAGGAGCATGCATGCTTAGCGCTGTGATATTCGATTTTGACGGGATCATCGTCGACACCGAACCGCTTCACTACAAGGCTTTCCAGGAGATCCTGGTGCCG
>NZ_JBXKJL010000291.1:0-16594 GCF_056994735.1 Geomonas sp. | reverse complement strand
AGATTGTCATCCCCGAATGCCCTTATCGGGGATCCAGATTTCACGTCGTTTAGGAGCTGGATTCCCGATCAGAATCGCTTCGGGAATGACAGTTTTGGAAACTGGCGGAAGATTGGTACTAATCAGGCCTGACTTTGATCCCGCGCGTGAATCGGTTTTCCCGGCGTTTCTTGACCTGCATCATAACTTTTCCCGTCCCCGGTGCTACTATGTCTCCATGGCACCAGGTTCCGCCCCGAAATGGAGGGGGACATTCCGCCATAGAACTCGTCTCAAAGGAGTGCCTGACATGAAAGAAAGCGCACAGCTTACCGCTGAGAATTTGGAGTCTGTCACGGTCGGCGACGTCGTTGCCGGAGACTATCGCGCCGCTGGAGTATTCGAGAAGCACGGCATCGATTTCTGCTGTGGCGGGAAAATCGCGCTGGCACAGATATGCCGGGAGAAGGGTATCGCCCCGGCGGATCTTGTCCGGGAGATAAAGAGCGCCTCGGCCGAGCCGATGGATCGCAGCCAGAATTACGGGGCGTGGGAGCTCCCCTTCCTGGCCGACTACATCGTCAACACCCACCATGCCTATCTCAAGGAAAATACCCGCACGATCGCGGCCTATGCCAACAAGATCGCCCAGGTCCACGGTGCCAACCATCCGGAGGTGATCCGCATCGCGGAGATCTTCGAGAAGATCGCAGCGGACATGGCGCTCCACCTGCGCGAGGAGGAGGAAGTCTTTTTCCCCGCGGTGAGGAAGATGGTGGAACTGCAGAAGAGCGGCGCCGCCCCCGACGCGAAGGACGTGGAGTCGCTGAGGGCGACCCTTGCCGTGCTGATCCACGAGCATGATGATATCGGCGCGGCGGTCCATGAGATCCGCGACCTCTCGGGCAACTACGCCGTGCCGGGCGACGTCTGCAACACCTTCATGGTCACCTACGCCAAGCTCAAGGAGTTCGAGGACGACCTGCACAAGCACGTCCACCTGGAAAACAACATCCTCTTTCCCAAGGCGGGGAAACTGTAAAGGCGTGAAAGGTGAGAGGTGAAAGGTGAAAGGTGAGAGGTGAAAGGTGAAAGGTGAAAGGTGAAAGGTGAAAGGTGAATGGTGAAAGGTGAAAGGTGAAAGGTGAAAGGTGAAAGGTGAAAGGTGAATGGTGAATGGTGAATGAATTAGGTACCCGTTCATGCTGAGCCTGTCGAAGCACGCAAATTATACAATCCGTTCGTGCTGAGCCTGTCGAAGCACGCAATTATACAATTCGTGCTGAGCCTGTCGAAGCATAGGAGCAAAGCCAATGATAGTTATTGTCTGTGTCGTCGCCATCTTATGGACCGTAACCGCCGCCGTCTCACTCTGCCCGTTCAGGAGCAGACAGGACTAAACAAACCGCCAACCCCGTTGCCTCCCACCACTGCACTGCAAGATTGATCTTCCACTCACAAGCAGGCGCTCCCTCCTGTCCCCCTTTGCGAAGCGAGGACAGGGGGGATTTCCCTCTCTGCGCTCCTGCAAAAAAGTCGGAAGCCCCCCTAATACCCCTTTGCCAAAGGGGGAATTCACTGCCTCATTTTCCTCCCCCCTCGCCTTTCAACCTCAACATTCCGCACTATAATTGAGCTTTGTTGTCCGCATAGCCGGTACCCCTTCCCATGGAGGTCCCTGAATGGCCAATCCATTCACCATGCTTGCCGGTACACTTTCCCTTTTTTCGATCCTCCTCCCGCCCCTTGCCGTCCACGCCGAGGACGGCAAGGAGCTCTTCCAAAAGCAGTGCACGAGCTGCCACAGCATCGGCGGCGGTGACAGTGTCGGTCCGGATCTAAAGGGCGTAGCCACCAGGCGCTCACCGGAGTGGATCACCACCATCATCACGGATCCGGACAGGCTCACGGCGGAGAAGGATCCTGCCCAGCTCGAGCTGGTCAAGAAGTACGGCATGACCATGCCCAAGCTAGGAATCAGCCGGGACGACGCGGCCAGGATCGTGGCCTTCCTCGGTGGAGGCGCCACTCCCGCCGCGCCTGCGTCTCCCCCGCCCACCGCCTCTCCCGCCCCGTCGGCGGCTCACGTGGTCCCGACCCGTCAGCTTATCGCCTCCGGCCTGGCCCTCTTCACCGGCAAGACCCGCTTCTCCAACGGCGGCGCCCCCTGCGTCTCCTGCCACAACCTCCGCTATCCAGGGATATTCGGCGGCGCCCTCGCCGGCGACCTTACCGCGGCCTATTCCGGCATGGGAGAGAGCGGACTTCGCGGTGTGCTGAAGAGCCTCGGCTTCCCCATCATGAGGCGCATTTACGCCGACCGCCCCCTGACCGAGCCGGAGGCGAACGCACTGGTCGCCCTCTTCCAGGACGCCTCGGCGCGCAAGGGGGGTGAGGAGAACCCGTACCCGATCGCCGGCCTCGGCTTCTTCGTCATCTTCGTACTGGCGGCACTGCTGCTAAAGAGGAGGATTCGATAATGTCGTCAGACCGCTTCAAGGACGAACGCTGCCGCGGCAGATGCGACTGGGAGGAGTTCTACCGCAACCGCTGGCAGTACGACAAGGTTGTCCGCAGCACCCACGGCGTGAACTGCACCGGGAGCTGCAGCTGGATGGTCTACGTAAAGGACGGCATTGTCGGGTGGGAACTCCAGGCGAGCGACTACCCGCAGTTCGACGCCAGCATCCCGAATGAGGAGCCGCGCGGCTGCGCCCGTGGCATCAGCTATTCCTGGTATCTCTACAGCCCGATGCGAGTGAAATACCCGTACCTGCGCGGGGCGCTCCTGGACCGCTGGCTTGAGGCCAGGGAGAATTTCGCCGACCCGGTCGAGGCCTGGGGGAGCATCGTGGAAAACCCGCAGTCGAGGGCGAGCTACACATCCAAGCGCGGCATGGGAGGCTTCCGCCGTGCCGGGTGGGAGACGGTCATCGAGATCATCGCCGCCTCCACCGTCTATACCGCCAAGAAGTACGGCCCCGACCGCATCATCGGCTTCTCCCCCATCCCGGCCATGTCCATGATCAGCTACGCAGCCGGGACACGCTTTCTCTCCCTGCTGGGCGGTGTCGCCCTCAGCTTTTACGACTGGTACTGCGACCTTCCCCCGGCCTCACCGCAGGTCTGGGGGGAGCAGACCGACGTGCACGAATCGGCGGACTGGTACAACGCCACCTACATCGTGGTCTGCGGCTCCAACGTCCCCATGACCCGCTCGCCCGACGCCCACTACCTGGCCGAGGCCCGCCATCGCGGCGCCAAGGTCACCGTCATGTCACCCGACTACTCCATCGCCACCAAGTTCGCCGACATGTGGCTCCCGGTCCAACAGGGACAGGACGGCGCCTTGTGGCTGGCGCTCAACCACGTGATCCTCAAGGAATTCTACGTCGACCGCCAGATACCGTTCTTCCTCGACTACGTGAAGAAGTACAGCGACCTCCCATTCCTGGTGAAGCTCAGCCCTGAGGTCGGAGGTGAGGGTGAGGGCATATGGCAGCAGGGGGAATTCCTCAGGGCCGACGAGATCGAGAGGGCCCGGGGGATCGAGAACCCGGGCTGGACCATGTGCGTTGCCGACAAGACCGGCGCCGTCCGCATCCCCAAGGGTTGCATCGGGGCACGCTGGAGCGAGGGGTTGGGGAACTGGAACCTGGACATGACCGACATGGTCGACGGGGGGGAGATCGACTGTGCCCTCACCTTCCTGGGGGGCGAGACCCGCAGGATGCGCTTTTGCTTCTCCGGGGAGCCTGACGCCATCCGGGAAGTGCCGGCCCACCGGGTCACCACCGTTGACGGAGAGATCACCGTCACCACGGTATTCGACCTGATGATGGCCCAGTTCGGTGTCGCCCGCGGGCTCCGTGGCGACTACCCCAGGGACTACGATTCCGAGCTCCCTTTCACCCCGGCATGGCAGGAGAAGCACACCGGCATCGACCGGGGGACCCTGATCGACATGGCCAGGGAATGGGCCGTCAACGGCGAGCAGAGTTCCGGCCGGAACATGATCATCATCGGAGCCGGAGTAAACCACTGGTATCACAACGACCTTCTCTACCGCGCCGCCATCACCGCGCTGATTCTCACCGGCAGCGTCGGCCGAAACGGCGGCGGGCTCGCCCACTACGTAGGGCAGGAGAAGGTGCAGCCGCTGGCCTCCTGGACCTCCATCGCCATGGCCTACGACTGGGTGAAGCCCGCCCGGCTGCAGTGCGCCCCCACCTTCTGGTACCTGCACACGGACCAGTGGCGCTACGAGAGAAATTACACCGACTACAACAAGCCCACCGGCATCAGCACGCTCCCGCCCCACGTGGCGGACCTCAATGCCAAGGCGGTGAGGATGGGGTGGCTCCCGTTCGCCCCGCATTTCAACGAGTCGACGCTGCGGCTGATGGAGCAGGCGAAAGAGGCAGGATGCGCCACGGATGACGAGATCCGCGCCTGGCTGGTCGAGCGGCTGCGAAAAGGCGAGACCCGCTTCGCCAGCGACGATCCCGACGCCCCGGAAAACTTCCCGAGGGTCTGGTATATCTGGCGCGGCAACGCCATCGCCGCCAGCGCAAAGGGGCACGAGTTCTTCCTGAAACACGTGCTGGGGACCACCAACAGCAGCGTGACCGCCCAGGAAGCGGCCAGGGGACAGGTCTCCGACGTCAAGTGGCACGAGCAGGCGCCCACGGGCAAGGTGGATCTGGTGGTCGATCTCAACTTCAGGATGGACACCTCGGCCATCTATTCGGACATCGTCCTCCCTACCGCAACCTGGTACGAGAAGAGCGACCTCAACAGCACCGATCTCCACTCCTTCGTCAATTGCATGGACGCCGCCGTCCCTCCCTCATGGGACTCGAAGAGCGACTGGAAGATCTTCACTGCCATAGCCAAGCGGGTGAGCGAACTCTCGGAGAAACACTTCCCATCGCCGATGAAAGACGTCGTGGCGGTGGCGCTCACCCACGACACCCCCGGGGAGATCGCCCAGAGGACTCCCCGCGACTGGAAGCTGGGCGAGTGCCAGCCGGTGCCCGGACAGACCATGCCGCAGCTCTCTATCGTCGAGCGGGATTATCCCAAGATCCACGAAAAGTTCCTTTCGCTGGGCCCGGGGATCAACCACATCGCGGCCCACGGCGTCGCCTACGATGTTGATGACGTGCATGAGGCTTTGTTGTCCAAGATGCCGACCCGACAGTCGAATGACCGGCGGTGTGTCGATCTGAGCGAGGAGCGGGTGGTGGCGGACGTCATCCTTTCCCTGGCTCCGGAGACCAATGGGGAACTGGCCCTGCGCGCCTATCGGAACCTCGGGGCCCGGGTCGGCAAGCCGCTGGAGGAGATCGCCCGGGGATCGCGGGACTTCAGGCTCATGTGGGAGGATATCGTCCAGAAACCGCGCCGCGTCACCAGCTCCCCGATCTGGAGCGGCCTCGTCAATAACGGCCGACCGTACGCCCCCTTCACCATGAACGTGGAGTACGGGGTGCCGTGGCGGACCCTCACCGGGCGCCAGTCGATCTATCTCGACCACCCGTACTACGGCGAGTTTCACGAGCGGTTGCCGACCTTCAAGGGGAGGCTGGACGCGGCCGTCCTGGACGAGGTGACGCAGGGCGAGGGGCTGGTGCTGAACATGCTCACCCCGCACGGCAAGTGGTGCATCCACACCACCTACCGCGACAACCTGAGGATGCTGACCCTGGCCCGCGGAGGCCAGACGCCCTTCTGGATCAACGACAAGGACGCAGCCGAAGCCGGCATCGAGGACAACGAGCCGATCGAGGCCTACAACACGAACGGCGTCGTCACCGGCCAGGCCATCGTCTCCTCGCGCATCCCCCGGGGAGGGTGCATCCTCTATCACGCGCCGGAGCGGACGGTGGCGATCAAGAAGTCGAGGAAGACCGGCAAGCGGGGCGGTGTCCACAACAGCCTGACGAGGATCCGGCTGAAGCCGATATTGATGCTGGGCGGCTATGCCCAGTTCAGCTACTACTTCAACTACTGGGGTCCAACCGGCGTGAATCGCGACTGTTGGATCGTGGTGAGGAAGCTAAAGGAGTGAGAGTTCGAAGTCCCCCTCCCCTGGAGGGAGGGGGTGGGGGGGGGGAAGCTGCCACCGCGGTCGGCGTTGCCCTCTTCAGCTCCTTCAAGTCCCCCTTTGAAAAAGGGGGATTTAGGGGGATTTGCTTTCGGGCTAATGTCCGGTGCAGATGGCGGCTGAACTAAATCCCCCCTGTCCCCCCTTTTTCACGGGGGGGACGCTTGAATCTCCCCCTCCCCTGGAGGGAGGGGGTCAGGGGGTGGGGGAAGCTGCCACCGCGGTCGACGTTGCCCTCTTCAGCTCCTTCAAGTCCCCCTTTGGAAAAGGGGGATTTAGGGGGATTTGCCTTCGGGCTGATGTTCGGTGCAGATGGCGGCTGAACTAAATCCCCCCTGCCCCCCCTTTGTCAAGGGGGGGACGCTAGGGCTCGGGCATCCACTAAATTCCTATAGGTAATCCCCCACCTCTGGTGGGGGATACTTACTCACGCTTGTCTTCTGGTTGTACCGCCTTTATTCAAGAGGTGCTCAATGGACGTAAGAGCTCAAATAGTCATGGCCTTCCATCTCGACAAGTGCATCGGCTGCCATACCTGCTCCATCGCCTGCAAGAACATCTGGTCCGACAGGCAGGGGACGGAGTACATGTGGTGGAACAATGTCGAGACCAAGCCGGGACTGGGATACCCGCGGGCATGGGAGGACCAGGAGCGCTACCAGGGGGGATGGGTGATCGACGGCCAGAAGACGAGCCTCAAGTCGATGAGGAAGGGCGCCACCCTCATGAACATCTTCTACCAGCCGAACCTGCCGCGCATCGAGGACTACTACGAGCCCTTCGACTATGACTACGGAAACCTGATGAACGCCAAGGAAGGCGACGACCAGCCCGTCGCCGAAGCCTTTTCACAGATCTCGGGTGAGCGAATCGAGCAGATAAAGGGAAGCGCCAACTGGGACGACGATCTCGGCGGCTCCCGGCTCTACGCGGCGAAGGACCTGAACCTTCACGAGGCGCGGATCGTGGAGGAGTACGACACCATGTTCATGCAGTACCTCCCCCGCATCTGCAATCACTGCCTCCATCCCTCGTGCGTGGCATCGTGTCCCTCAAGGGCGCTGTACAAGCGGGCCGAGGACGGGGTGGTGCTGGTGGATCAGAACGTCTGCCGGGGATGGCGCTTCTGCACCAGCGCCTGCCCCTACAAGAAGGTCTACTTCAACTGGCAAAGCGGCAAGGCCGAGAAGTGCATCTTTTGCTATCCGCGGGTGGAGACCGGACAGGCCAATGCCTGCGCCCACAGCTGCGTCGGCAGGATCCGGTACCTGGGGGTGCTTCTCTATGACGCCGATGGCGTGGAGGCGGCGCTTTTACGGGACGACGCGGAACTTGTCGACGCCACCCGTGCCCTGATCCTGGACGCGCGCGACCCGAGGGTGCGCCAGGGGGCGATGGCGAACGGGGTCTCGGAAGAGTGGCTGGCCGCCGCGGCGCGCTCGCCTCTTTACGCCTTGGTGAAGGAGTTCGAGGTCGCCCTCCCCCTTCACCCGGAGTTTCGGACCATGCCGATGACGTACTACATCCCGTCCCTGTCACCGGTCCTCTCCGTCTACGGCGACAACCACAAGCTCCTCGAGCACGGGATGATCCCGGAGCCGGAGACCTTGAGGGTGCCGGTGGAATACCTGGCGAGCCTGCTGGCCGGCGGAAACCGCGGCATCGTCGAAGGCATCATGAAGAAGCTATTTACCGTCAGAGTCTTCATGCGCGGAGAGAACCTGGGGAGGCCCATCGACCCGGCGATCCTGACTGCGGCGGGGTTGGACCGCGAGAGCGCGCTTCGCCTCTACCGGCTCTTCACCGTGGCCGGCTACAATGAGCGCTACGTCATTCCGCCGCAGCAAAGGGAAGAGCAGGACCCGGAATTCCGCAGGCAGGGTGCGGGGCTCGGCATTCTCAGGAAAACCAGAAGAAACCGTGAAAGGTGAAAGGTGAAAGGTGAAGGGTGAACGGCAGGCGGTAGGAGCCCGGTGAAACAGCGCAGCGTATGGATGAGGTGCCCGTTCGGGCTCACGCTTTTGGGGCTGTAAATAGCTTTTTTACCATTCACCATTCACAGCTTCCAAGTTTTTTGCCCATTCACCTTTCACCCTTCACCTTTCACGTTTTTTACCATTCACGTTTTTAGGGGGTGAGCATGAGCAGAGGGGAAATGTACGAGGCGCTGGCGAGACTGCTGGAGTACCCGCAGGATACGGACGTTCTGCTGAAAAGCCTGTGGCGGGTAGCGTGCCACCTCGATTCTTGCGGCCTCGACTGCCCGGCCCACCCCTTTGCCGAATTTGTGGGGGAGTCGTCCCTGTCGGAGTTGCAGGAGCAATACGTCGCCAACTTCGATTTCAACCCGGCCAGGGCCCCTTATCTCGGTCACCATCTCTACGGCGACACGCAGGGGAAAGCGGCCTTCATGATAAAGGTCAAGAAGGAGTTCACCCGGTTCGACTTCTCTCCTACCGGAGTCGAGCTCCCGGACCACCTGCCGGTGCTCCTCACTTTCCTGGCCCACCTCCATCGGAAAGACGAGCACGAGTCGCGCCGGCAGTTCATCGAAGAAAACGTGCTCCCCGGGGTCAGGAAGCTGATCGGGTCCGAGCGGGCGAACTCCCCATGGCTCCCGCTCATCGAGACCGCCGAGGTCGTCCTGAGCGCCGACTGCAAGGAGGTCCTGACATGAACTCACTCATCTTCATCGCCATGCCGTACATAGCGCTGGCCCTGCTCGTCTCCGTCACGACCTACCGCTACTTCTACAACCGGCTCAACTGGTCGGCCTTCTCGACACAGTTCCTGGAGCGGAAGCTCCTCTACTGGGGCTCCAACCCGTGGCACTACGGGATCATTCCGATCCTGCTCGCGCACGTCATCTGCGCCATTTTCCCGGGGCAGATGCAGCGCTTTCTCGGGAACCAGGACACGCTGCTGATCCTGGAGAGCATCGGCCTGGGATTAGCGCTCCTGGCCTTGCTGGGGCTTTTTCTGCTCACCCTGCGCCGGGTCAACACCCCGAAGCTCAGGCCGGTCAACTACGGCTCCGACTGGCTGATACTGGCCCTGCTTCTGGTCCAGACCGGGACCGGGATCTACCTCGCCTACTTCATGCGCTGGGGGTCGCAGTGGTACCTGCACACCGCCGTCCCCTACTTCTGGTCCATCTTCACCTTTACTCCCGACATAGCCTACGTGGCCGACCTGCCCCCGGTCTTCAAGCTGCATGCAGCCTTCGCCTTCCTCTTCATCGCGGCCGTGCCGTTCACAAAGCTCGTCCACATCCTTTTCCTGCCGGTGAACTTCCTTAAGGACCCACCAATCCTGTACCGGTGGAGGGCGAAATAGGGTCATGTCCCCGTCCCTCTCCCTCACCCCGCCTGCGGGCTGAAGCCCCCTTCGGCCAGGCGTCCCCCCCTTGTCAAAGGAGGGACAGGGGGGATTTGCCCTAGGTGTGAAGGCAGCAGAAGTTACCAAGAGTGGCGATGTCATCGCAAAAGCTCATGATAAGTGCCCAAGCGTCCCCCCCTTGACAAAGGGGGGACAGGGGGGATTTGCCCTAGGTGTGAAGTCAGCAAAAGTTACCAAGAGTGGCGATGTCATCGCAAAAGCTCAATGATAAGTGCCCAAGCGTCCCCCCCTTGACAAAGGGGGGACAGGGGGGATTTGCCTTGGCTTTCAGGAGCGTCAAATGTCGTCAAGAGAACTGAAAGATTGGAACCCGGAGGACGAGGTTTTCTGGGAACGGGAAGGAAAGCATATCGCCGCCCGCAACCTCTGGATCTCCATCCCCTGCCTCTTCCTCTCCTTCGCGATCTGGATGGTCTGGAGCGTGGTGGTGGTCAATCTCGAGACCATCGGCTTCGGGTTCAACGCGGAGAAACTCTTCTGGCTCGCCGCCCTCCCCGGCCTGTCCGGCGCCACCCTCAGGATCTTCTACGCCTTCATGGTCCCCATATTCGGAGGCCGCACCTGGACCACCCTCACCACCGCGTCGCTGCTGATCCCGGCCATCGGCATCGGCTTCGCGGTGCGCGATCCGCACGCAAGCTACCTGACCATGCTGGTACTCGCCCTCCTGTGCGGGCTAGGCGGCGGCAACTTCGCCTCCAGCATGTCCAACATCAGCTTCTTCTATCCCAAGGCGCACAAGGGTACGGCGCTGGGCCTGAACGCCGGACTCGGAAATGTCGGCGTGAGCGCCATGCAGTTCCTGGTGCCGCTGGTGATCACTACCGGCATGTTCAGCCATCTCTGCGGCGATCCCCAGATCTGCATCTTCAACGGGGGTACCAGGTCACTCTGGATGCAGAACGCCGGCTTCATCTGGGTCCCCTTCATCGTGGCAGCCACCATCGCCGCCTGGTTCGGGATGAATGATATCGCCAACGCCAAGGCCTCCTTCCGCGAACAGGCCGTCATCTTCAGGCGCAAGCACAACTGGATCATGTGCTGGCTCTACCTCGGCACCTTCGGCTCGTTCATCGGCTACTCCGCGGCGCTCCCGCTCCTCATCAAGTCACAGTTTCCCGAGGAGGATCCCACCCGATACGCCTTCATAGGGCCGCTGGTGGGTGCCCTGTTACGTCCCGTCGGTGGCTGGATCGCTGACAAGGTGGGAGGAGCGCGGGTAACCTTCTGGAACTTCATCGTGATGGCGGCGGGGGCTTTCGGCGTTCTGTACTACCTGCCGCGCCCGGGGTATTTCGGCAGCTTCACAGGTTGCCTGGGTATGTTCATCCTGATCTTCGTCACCACCGGGATCGGCAACGGCTCGACCTTCCGGATGATTCCCGTGATCTTCCTGACCGAGCATGAACGCGCCGCCGGCAAGGGAGAGGAGGCCCGGCGAAGGGCCGTTGCCGACGCGGCCAGGGAAGCGGCGGCCGTCCTCGGTTTCAGCTCCGCCTTCGCCGCCTACGGCGCCTTCTTCATCCCCAAGGCCTTCGGAAGTTCGGTGACTTTGACCGGAGGTCCTCAAGCTGCCCTTTATGGATTCCTCGCCTTTTATCTCAGCTGCCTCGCCCTCACCTGGTACTTCTATTCAAGGAAGAACGCGCCCATGCCTTGTTAAGGCGTGAAGGGTGAAAGGTGAAAGGTGAATGGTAAAACCTTGCTAGAGGCGTGAATGGTGAATGGTGAATGGTGAATGGTAAAACCTTCTTTCGCCGTGGCGTTCGTCAGCCCGGCCATCAAGTCGGAGCATCGCTTGAAACCACACGCTGTTGATGCTACCGCAATACAGTTTGGCCGCAGGAAATTCACCTTTCACCTTTCACCTTTCACCTTTCACCTTTCACCTTTCACCTTTCACCTTTCACGCTTTTCAGTCAGCTGAGTATAATGAGATAGAAAGGCGAGAGAGGAGCGCCACCTATGGCCAAGGATTTAAAGCCGCTTTGCAAGTGGGATAAGGACGACATCAAGGACAAGTGGAAGGACCTGAAGAAGGTGGTCTCGGAGCCGAAGTACATCTGCCGGAAGTGCGGGAGGGTGGCGAAGAAGGAGGAGTTACTGTGCAAGCCGGAGGAGCTCAATTAAAATAATCACGATTTCGGCGCGCCGAATTTCGCCGTAAGTCACCGTTACCATTCATTTCACGCCTGAAAACTACAACGTTTTTCTCGTTCAAGTCCCCTTGAAAAAGGCCCCCCTCGCCCACCGGGAGAGCCATTCACCATTCACGCTTTTAAGGGGCAGTGGCGGTGAGGGGAGAATCAAGTTGCTGCCGGCGGCTGGGGGCTCTCTTTGGACAAGGGGGTCTGGTTCAACCACTTCATAATTACGTTGGAGGAGGAAGGTTGGCGCTTGCGGAACTCGGCCCTCATTGAATCCATCAGTTGCGTGATCCGGTCCTCAAAACGAAGCCAGCTCTGCTTGATACCGGAATCGAGAATCTTGGCGTCCGTCGGATCTTTCCTTGCCTGCCGCCAGTTTCCCTCCAGCTGTTGCACCACTCCTTTTTGCTCCGTAACGAAGGTATCCAGCATGGTGCAGATATCGTCAGACAGATGCAGCCGCTGCTTCTGATAGCTCTCCGAAAATGTCTCGCAGGTATTGCGAATCCCGACCAGCATCCTTTCTGCCTGCAGCACGTCGCCCTTCCCGAAGCTGACATTGAACTCCTTCCCCACCCGCAACAGGTCGATGAGAGTGGCGTAGAGTTTGGCCATGGAATCAGACCTGTTCTCCTGGTTCACGATCTGCTCTGACACCCCATCGCGGAAGAGCTTCAGCGCGATTTCGGTTTCCTTGGCCAGTTCCTCCCGGTACTGCTGCAGGCCACGCTCTGTCATCTGTCGGATGAAGGCATTGACCGCCCAGTAACTGATGCTGACGAAGGCGACGAGGGCGATGCTCCCCCCGAAAAAGTAGAAGATGACGTATTTCATGACATCCTCCTCGTGAACCGGCTTCCTGCTGCAAGAGAGGCGACCATACAGCCATCCGGGCTCGGGCCATGGTTATAACTTTAGCCATAAACCTTGGGGCGTCAACGAGATAGGCCGCGATTGTGGAGGCGGCTCGCGGCAGCATTTTGCGGCGGGTCGCGGACCGCAGGCCGCTCGTACGGCACATACGGGAAAGTGGCAGAAATGGAAATTATTCCGGAGAGGAGCGCTCTCGAATCAGCGCCAGATGGTAGCGGACATGCTGGGCCAGGAAGTAAATCCACTGATACATGTCCAGCCGCCCCAGCCTGTTCACCGACATCCGGATGCCGTAAAGCAGCCCCTCCCCGCGCGGCATGGCAGCCACGAGGGCCAGGCAGTCGTCGCGCTGCCGGGAAAGGTCTCTCCGCAACGCCTGTAAATCCCGCTCTCCTGTCGGGATCATGTGCGCCGGAGGTGGCCAATCGAAAGCCCCCGGCACGGCTACCGGAGCCAGGAGATCGAGATCGCTCTCCCCTTCCGGCGATGCCCCGGCCGCGGCCCGTCTCAGGGCAATGCGGCACCCCTTCCCGATGGTCAGAAGGAGGAAGTGGTTGGCCAGAAAGACATGTTCGAGGTGCTCGCCGATCGTCCAGGCGCCGTCATAGCCGGGTCGGAATCGGACCTCGTCGGCTGGCAGACCGAAGCAGGCGTCGAGGCCGGCAAATGCCTCCGCGACGGCCGCCTCCACCTTTTCCGCTGTTTCATATTTCCTCATAACCCCTCACATCTCTCTGCAAATGTCTCACATCAGAAGAGACCGTCTGGACTTGCTAAACATCAAATACACCATAAACTATGAAAATGACAACGCCCTGTCATACTTCCAACCCTGCTACAGACGATTTACACACTCATTGGCAGAAGAACAAAGCATATCCCTTGAACTGACAGGAGAGGCGTCGACATCATTGATACCAGAGCCGTCGACGTCATCCCCGAGTGCTTCTATCGGGGATCCCAAAAGTCTTGATTCCCGCTTACACCCGCGGGAATGACAGTGAAAGAGATCTTGGCGTCTTTGAGCCTTTGCGTGAGCCAGGACTTTCCCCCCGGAGGCAATCATGAACCAGCAGGAAGGCTACGCCGATGATGTCGTCAAAGGGTTTATCATCTGGAGCATGATCTGGGGGCTGGTCGCCATGCTGGTCGGGGTGCTGATCTCGCTCCAGATCGCCTTCCCCCAGCTGAACATACCCCCCTACCTGACCTACGGACGGCTGCGCCCGATCCACACCAACGCAGGCATCTTCGGCTGGGGCATCGGCAGCTTCATGGCCTTCTTCATCTACATGACCCAGCGCCTGACCCGCACCAGGCTCTGGAGCCCGGCGCTCGGCAAGGTGCAACTCTGGCTCTTCAACCTCGCCATAGCGCTGGCCGCGGTAACGCTGGCCCTGGGGATGAACCGCACCAAGGAGTACGCGGAACTCGAATGGCCGGTAGCCCTGCTGGTGGCGGTGATCTGGGTCATCTTCGCCACCAACATCATCATGACCATCGTCAAGCGGCGCGAGGACCAGATGTACATCACCCTATGGTACGTGATCGCCACCCTGGTCGGGGTGGCGATCCTCTACCTGGTGAACAACGCCGGCATCCCCGTCTCCCTCACCAAGTCCTACTCGGCCTACGCCGGGGCCAACGACGCCAACGTGCAGTGGTGGTACGGACACAACGCGGTGGCCATGGTCCTGACCACGCCGCCCCTGGCGATCTTCTACTACTTCCTCCCCAAAGCCACCGGGGTGCCGATCTACAGCCACCGCATGGGGGTGATCGCCTTCTGGAGCCTGATATTCATGTACCTCTGGACCGGCGCCCATCACCTCCTGTGGAAACCGGTACCTGACTGGGTGCAGACCCTGGCCATGGGCTTCTCCGTGATGCTGATCGCCCCCTCCTGGGCCGCCGTCTTCAACGGCTACTACTCGATGAGGGACCAGTGGCACCAGATGCGGGACAACTACCTGACCAAGTTCCTGATCTTCGGCATCACCTTCTACGGGATGCAGACGCTGCAGGGCCCGTCGCAGGCGATCAGGACCTTCTCGGCCTTCATCCACTACACCGACTGGATCCCCGGCCACGTGCACATGGGGGCGCTCGGCTGGGTGTCGCTCACCCTCTTCGCCGCCACCTACTACACCGTCCCCAAGCTCTACCATACCGAGATCTACAGCGTCCCGCTGGCCAACGCCCACTTCTGGCTGGCCGTGATCGGTCAGCTGACCTTCTCCATCAGCATGTGGATCGCGGGAGTCCATCAGGGGATGATGCTCAACGCCACCAATCCCGACGGCAGCCTCCACTACAGCTTCATGGAGAGCGTGATCGAGCTCTATCCGTACTGGTACATCAGGTCTGCCGGAGGGGTCATCTACCTGGTGAGCATCTGCATCTTCCTCTACAACATCTTCAAGACCATCAGCCTCGGCAAGGCTCAGGCCGCAGCGCAAGCCGCCTAGAAAGGAGATCTCATGTTCGAGAACAGGCCGATCATCTTCCTGCTCCTTGCCACCGCGACCATCCTGGTCGGGACCATCGTGACCATGGTCGCCCCCTTCTGGTGGATCAACGACCCGAAGGTGGCCATCGCCTCGGTCAAGCCCTATACGCCGCTGCAGCTCGAGGGGCGCGACCTCTACATGCGGGAGGGGTGCAACAACTGCCACACCCAGACGGTCCGGCCGCTTTTGGCCGACACCGAGCGCTACGGCGAATACTCCAAGACCGGGGAATTCGCCTATGACCGTCCCTTCCTCTGGGGCTCCCGCCGCACCGGTCCCGATCTGGCCCGCATCGGCGGCAAGTATCCGGATGCCTGGCACGTGAAGCACATGAAGGATCCGCAGTCCATGGTGCCGCGCTCCAACATGCCGAGCTACGCCTTCATGGACCGGCCGCTCGACAGCGGCATCACCGAGAGGAAGATGAAGACGCTGAACTTCCCCTACACCACCGCCGATCTCCAGGCGCTCAAGGGGAAGACCGAGCTCGATGCCGTCATCGCCTACATGCAGAAGGTGGGAAACGACATCCCCTGGCGGGAGGCGGGGCGGGCCGCGGTGCTGGGCGAGCTGAAGAACCCCTACCAGGACAGCATGACCGTCCTGCCTGAAGGGAAGAAGCTCTTCGACGACCGTTGCGCCCAGTGCCACGGGAAGGACCTGAAAGGGGTGGTCGGACCGGCCCTGATCGACCTGGACCAGCCCGACGCCAAGGTCTTCACCACCATCTACAGCGGCAATCCGGCCAACGGGATGCCTGCCTTCGGCGACAGCCTCGGCAAGGAGAGGATCTGGAAGGTGGTCACCTACATCAAGTCCGTGCACAGGCGCTGAGATGGATCTGGCGAGCGTATATTATCTGGGCGTCACCGTCCTCCTCTGCGTCATCTTCGGCTTCATCGTGGCCCGCACCTACAGCCCAAGGCGAAGGGAAAGGGGCGAGGAGGCCAAGTACCGGATGATGGACGATGACTGACCGGCGGCAGGCAGAGCTCAAGGGGGTAATTCCAATGACGGACGACAACAAAGAGTACGACGGCATCAGGTACCGGCCTAACGACAAGCCGCCGCTCCCCTTCAACATACTCTATTACGGCCTGTGGATCTGGGGCCTTTGCTTCATGGGGTACTTCCTCTTCAGCGGCTGGAGCTCCTATGGCGAGTATGCCGAGATCAAGAAAGCGAAGGAGGCGAGGCTCGCCGCCCAGAATCTCCAGGTCACCCAGCCCGCCAAGGTGAGCACCAATGAGGAAAGGAGAGGCACGCAGCTGATCGGCGAGGGAAAGACCCAGTTCGCCAACCGCTGCGTTTCCTGCCATGGACCGGCGGGCAAAGGGGGCATCGGACCGGACCTGACCAGGAAGGAGTATAAGTACGGCAGGACGGCGCCGGAGGTGACCCGGACCATCGTCGAGGGACGGCCGGGGGGGATGCCGTCCTTCAAGAACGAGCTTTCACACGAGCAGATCGAGGGGCTGGTCGAGTACGTGCTGTCGCTCTAAGCCTGTCAGGTAGCCCCCGAAGAAAGCTTTGGAGTAGGTATCCATGTCAGAGTCCCCGCCCCCGGAGGGGGAGGG
>NZ_JBXKJL010000290.1:0-23367 GCF_056994735.1 Geomonas sp. | reverse complement strand
ATCCTCAAAAACAAACTTGCCGGCCACGCCAGGGGAATTTCACCGCACGAGGTGAAACGCAAACTTGATGAAGAGGACGACTTCGTCCTGCTCGACGTCCGCTCCCCCGCAGAGCATGGAGAAGTCGGTATAGACGGGGCGATGCTGATTCCGTTGGGGATGCTGCGGGAGAGGCTGGAAGAATTGCCCAGGAACAAGGAAATCATCGCCTTCTGCAAGATCAGCCTCAGAGGCTACGAAGCGCAAAAGATCCTGGATGCTGCCGGTTTTGCAGATGTCAAGTTCATGGACGGCGGTATCCTCGCCTGGCCCTACAACCTCAGAGGCGCCATTTCGAAGAGTTGAAGCCATCTCCTGTCGCTGGTTGTGATTGAAACAGGGAAACCGGCAGTGGCCGTAGTTGTGAGGGAACAATGGGAATACTGGTAGCTGTATTTTTTTTGGTCTGGCTCTTCATTGCCGTGCTTGCCTTCTATTGCACGACCAGAAAAGGGAACGGGTGCTACTTCAGGTAAAAGGAGGTCTGCGCAGTCCAGGTGTTTTCTCGCGGCTGCGAAGGAGCAATGTGTGATGGGAGTGCCACCGAAAACTCGGTTGTGGGTATTGCTTCTCTCGTTACTTTTCCTCTGCGCTGGGTGCGAGGAGCAGAAGGCGGTGAAGATAGGGAACGAGCCACCGCCGATCTCCGGTATGGATATCTACGGCAACAAGGTCAACCTGGCCCAGCTCAGGGGAAAGGTCGTCCTCCTTACTTTTTGGACCAATTCATGCTGCGGGGGCAGCATCAAAGAGCTGGAAACCCTGTACCGCAACTACAAAGACAAGGGATTGGCCGTATTGGCTATAAATGAAATGGATTCAAGAGAGGATGTCGCATCGTTTGCGAAAAGCAAAAACCTGACCTTCACGCTACTGGCCGACCGACGGTCGGCGTTCCTCAAGCAGTACCAAGTCTATGCCTTCCCTACCATTTTTATTATCGACGGCAACGGCATCCTCAGAGAGAAGATTCTTGGGGACGTCGGCACCAGCCAACTCGAGAAACTGGTGCTTCGCCAGTTCGACATGCGGGAAAAGGCTAAGGAGTCATATGAAAAAGTCCATCGTCGTTAGTATCGTAATTCTGCTCCTGTTTAGCGTCGTTTTTGCAGTGGCTACCGATATCGAACTGCACCCGTCGTGCGCCTTGTGCGGGATGGACAGGGCGAAATATGCCCAGAGCAGGATGTTGGTCGAATACGAAGACGGCACTTCGTCTGGTCTCTGCAGCCTGCACTGCGCTGCTGTCGAGTTCGCCAACAGCATCGACAAAACGCCGAGGCGGATAAGTGTCGGGGACTATGGCAATAAAAAGCTGATTGACGCAGAGAGGGCCTTTTGGGTTGTGGGGGGCAGGAAGCCGGGAGTCATGACTGCCAACGCCAAATGGGCTTTCGAGGAGAGAAGTGCCGCCGAGAAATTTATCAAGGAGAACGGCGGGGTACCGGCAAATTTCGACGATGCCATGAAAGCTGCTTACCAGGACATGTACCAGGACACAAAACAGATCCGTGACAGGCGCAAGATGAAGAGATCTCTCCAAAGGTAAGGATGGCCAGCATGAAAACGTCCCTACCTCGAATAACCGGCCTTCTTTTGGCAGCCTTCGTTTTCGGAGCATCGCTTTGCTCCGCCGCAGGCCCGACTCCACACAAGATCGGCCCCAAAGACAAATGCCCGGTATGCGGCATGTTCGTCGCGAAATATCCCGATTTCGCTGCCCAAATCCAGTTCCGCGACGGTTCCGCATGCTATTTCGACGGAGCGAAAGACATGTTCAAGTACTACCTGAACCTGTCCCGTTATGCACCCGACAGGAAGCCTGCCGACATCGCCGCCGTTTTCGTTACCAATTACTACGACCTGAACATGGTGGATGGAATCGCTGCATATTACGTCGTGGGGAGCGACGTGTATGGTCCCATGGGTCGGGAGCTGATCCCATTTGCCAAAGAATCGGAGGCTCGTGACTTCCTCAAGGACCACAAGGGGAAGACAATCATCCGTTTTCGGAATGTAACGCCGGCAATATTGAGGACTCTGGAGTGATGGCGCTGCGCCGCTCGACGGTGTATCTGGGATCGACCGGCGCGCTGATCCTGGTGCTGGCTGGGATATTCCTGCACGCCTGGGACAGGGTCCGGATCTCCCGACAGCTCTTCACTCGCAAGACCGCGCTGGTGCGGCGCCTGGAGCTGACCGACCTCTGCCTGTTTACCGAAGCCAGCTATACTCGGCACTTGAGCATGGCCGATCCTTCAACTCCTTTTCAAGATGCGCCCATGTCGTTGGAGCATTTTCCCACGGGCGCGCTAGCCGGACCACCACCTCATCTGGTGAAGACATGGCCAAAGTAATCGAACGCCATCGGCATATCATCGACTTCACCCTCTCTTCGCTCCTGCGGCGCAAGGCGAAAAATGGCGCGCTGCTCCTGGTGTATACCCTGATCGTCTTTATCCTGGCCTCGGTGCTCTTTTTCGCCCACGCCCTCAGGCGAGAGGCGGCCCTGGTGCTCAGTGCCTCTCCAGAGATCATCGTCCAGCGGACCCTAACCGGCCGCTACCACCCTGTGCCCATGGCCTGGGTCGAGAAAATCGGTCGGATCAACGGGGTCATCTCGGTCCGGCCGCGTTTATGGGGCTATCAATACGACAGCGTTTTCCGGGCCAATTACGCACTGATAGTCCCGGCCGAAAACCCGCCGGAACCAGGCACTATTGAGGTAGGCAGCGGCATATCCAGGACTCGCCATGCCTATCCCGGCGACACCATCGCTTTTACCGGGCATGACGGCCTGCCGCGCAGCTTCACCGTCAGAAAGGTTATTGACGACGAATCCGAACTGCTGGCCAGCGATCTTATACTTATCTCGGAGAAGGACTACCGCGACTTATCCGGTCTTCCTTCTGACCAGTCCACCGATTTGGCCCTGCGGGTGCGCAATCCAAAGGAGTACGCAACCATTGCAGAAAAGATAATCCGAATGTATCCAGACAGCCGCCCCATCGTGCGTACGGAAATCCAGCGCACCTATGACGCGGTCTTCGGCTGGCGCTCTGGGCTGGTGATCGTCATCTTCAGCGCCGCGGCCCTGGCCTTTGTCATCTTCGCCTGGGACAAGGCCACCGGCTTATCCGCAGAAGAACGAAGGGAGCTCGGGATCCTCAAGGCCGTGGGGTGGGAAACCTCTGACATAATGCTGATGAAATTTTGGGAAGGGACTATGGTCTCGCTGACCGCTTTCCTAGCGGGAACCATCTTGGCCTACGCCCATGTTTTTCTCACTTCGTCGGCCCTCTTCGCCCCAGTGTTGAAAGGATGGTCCACTCTCTATCCCACCTTCCGACTGACCCCCTTTGTCGACTTCGGCCAGATTGCCACACTCTTCTTCCTGACCGTCGTTCCCTATACCGTAACCACCATAGTCCCCTCGTGGCGGGCGGCAACCATCGAGCCCGATGCGGTCATGCGTTGAGGAGCCGCTTTGATATCAGCACGTAACATCAGCAAGATATACAACGCCGGACGCCCTAACCAGTTCGCCGCCCTGCAAGGAGTTTCGCTTGATGTGCGGCTGAATGAAACGACCGTCCTCAAGGGGCCGAGCGGCTCCGGAAAAACCACGTTGCTGGGGCTGATCGGGTGCATGGCCCGCCCCACCACCGGCCGCATCTTCCTCAACGAGCGGGAGATAACCAGCCTGCCGGAGCGATTCCTGACCGAAATCCGCCGCTCTACCTTCGGCTTCATCTTTCAGCAGTTCAATCTGATCAAGGGGATTTCGGCTCTGGAGAACGTCATGGCTCCGGCCTATCCGACCGGAGAAGACTTTTCGCTGTTGCGGAAAAGGGCGCTGGGAAAATTGGAGATGCTCGATCTCGGCGGGCGGGCCAACGCCAAGACAGAGTGGCTGTCAGGCGGCGAGGCCCAGCGGGTCGCCATTGCACGGGCACTGATAAACAATCCGTCCATAATCATAGCGGACGAGCCGACCGCCCATTTGGATACCCGGCTGTCGCTCGACTTCATGGGTATTATGAGGTCTCTGAAAGCATCGGGAACGACCATTATCCTGGCCAGCCACGATCCGATCGTCTACGATTCAGAGCTGGCCGACCGGGTCGTGGAACTCCGCGACGGTCAGGTTATCAACGCCGGAGCCGGTCCATGATTCTCAATCCGGGCATCCTGGCGCTCCTTTTCTCGTCCATCCTGATCAGCTTGATGGTGCTCTACGCTTCCTTCTACGCTGTTGTCATCCTGCGTCGCTGGGATATTGCCAGCGGCAGCGAGCAGCAACTGGTCCTGGAACGTCGGACGTACCTTATCTCCACCATAGTTGGCACCTTGCTGGCATTCCAACTCGCTTCACTGTTTCTGTTCATAAATACAGCCGACAGCATCTGTCACCTCTTCATCGGCGCCATGTGCGCTGCAGGAACCCTTTCTGCCAACAGCTTCGGCTACACAACGCTGCTGCTCAAGCTGATCACCTTCGTCCTGGCCGGTCTGTGGCTGATTCTGAATCATGCCGACAGCAAAGGATACGATTATCCATTGATCCGGGCAAAGTATCTGCTGCTTCTGATCATGACTCCGTTTATTGTGGCTGAGGCCGTGTTCCAGAGCCTTTATTTCCTCGGGCTGCGACCGGACATCATAACGTCTTGCTGCGGTAGCCTATTCAGTCAAGGGAAACGCGCCATGGCTTCAGAGATTCTGGCCTTACCAACCCTGCCAATGGAGGTGATCTTTTACAGTGGTATGTTCCTGACTTTGTTGGCAGGGGGAAGGCTACTTTTGCGAGGCAAAGGCGGTTATCTCTTTGCGGGGATGAGCGGAATCATGTTTCCCGTGTCCCTACTCTCCATCATCTCTTTCATTTCCCTCTACATCTATGAAATGCCTTCTCACCACTGCCCGTTCTGCGTGTTGCAAAGAGAGTACGGTTACATCGGATACCCACTATACGGGATGTTATTGCTGTCGACGCTGGCGGGACTCGGTGTCGGGATGCTGGAGCCGTTCCGCAACAAGAACAGCCTTCGCCAAATTATCCCGGTGATACAGCGGAGGCTTACAGTGGTGTCGCTGATTTCCGCCCTCATTTTCATCGGCATTACCACTTGGCGAGTCCTCTTCGCCAACATGAAATTGGCAAGCTGGTAATCCGCCCAGACGAAGGCAGACCACGACTGTCTGTGCAGGAGGATGAGTTTTTCATCTCCTCCTTATTCCGTCAGAAATGAGCCGGTAGCCGAGCAAGAGGAAAGGCCACCCGTGCCACAGCAGATCGAAGATGTCTACTGGCTTCTTCAGATGTCCAGATATCAGCATCCCAATCTTCTCGACGATGTGTGGTTGAGGGTAGAAAGGGGCGAACCCGAGCACCACAACCAGCATGAGGAGAAATGGATAGCTCAGTTTTTCTTTCATATGAGTGGAGGATAGGTAAGGAGCATTTGTGTGATTCAAGAACAGGAGAGTGTGAGGAAAACCAACGGCAGAGCAGGCTGCTCAAGTATCTCATCCTGCCCTGCCTCGTATAGTCGCCAACTGGCGACGTCAGAACCTTCAGCCTTTAGGTGTACAGGAATCTGATGACGCAGTTGTCGATGCAGAATCTGGTCCCGGTCCCTGAACCTCGGCGGAACCACAAGCAGGACATGTTGCTGCACCGACAGCTTTGTTGTCGGGCTTATCGAACGCATTACCTTCTCCATCCACTCCACATCGGAATTCCGTTTTCATCCCGCAGCTTCAGCGCCTGATCTCCCTTTTTCACTTCAGCGGCTATGATAGCGGGCTTGCCGCCTACCGTCACGCGAGAACCTTTAACCTCAAGTTGATCACCCTTTTCGATCCGAGTGTCCTGCCGCTCGATGTACCACGCAGGACCGAGGTGTACGGATATGGTTTCTTTCTCTGTCTTGAGGTCCACGTGGATCCCTGGTCCCATTCCTTTCATGGGGGTCATTTGATTCACAGCAACAACCTTACCAGTGACAGTCTCGACGGTAGATGGGTTATAGAGTCTACCATATGCCCCTTTCATTCCCCAACCACCGCTGCCTTTCCACCCTTGGGCTGACGCCGTAATCGCCGTCGTTAATGTCACCAACAGTATCGCACCCAGAAATCCAAGACACCTTCCGTTCATAAGACCTCCTTCGTTGCAGTATTGGTTCTTGAGAGTCGAGAACTATTTTAAGATTCTATAACCATTTCTCAATGATCACCCTGCAGAAAATCAACTACTGATGCTTTCGGGAGAAAGCTACCAGCGCAGCGATTCCCCAGCTCAATGCGGAGATAACTATGAGAACGGTCACGTTGCCCTCTTTTACGGCATGCAGTAGGGTCATTATATATTCAACAATTCATATGTCAACATGCTATATGAGGCCATGCGCGTAAGAGTCTGGAGAAGGCTCTTAAACCGGAGGACCAGTTTATGGGGTGGGCTTCTTTACTGAAGCAGCTGGTAGCAAGGGAGGCTGGAACGAGGAGCGCCATGTGCATTTTGAAGTGCTGATGACTCCTCATTAGTCAGTGGGCGTAGAGGAACCCCGGTCTGGATATGGGCGTAGTTACTGGTATCATCGAAGGTGGGGTTAGTATGCTAGCAGGAGTGCAAGGTGATGCCACGTTTCCAGTTTCGAAAGGTCGCGCCCCCTATTCTGGCAGGAATCATTCTGGCCATAGGTTACCTGGATTACAAAAGCGGGTTCAAGTTCAGCCTGTTTCCGCTCTACCTGGTCCCTTTGGTAATCGTTGCATGGCATGACACGAGGGCAGCAACAGCTGTGGTCTCTTTCCTCGCTGCGGCAATAGTCTTTCTCAAGGACACCTTTGCTCAGCACCCTCACAACCACGGATTTTACTTTTACTGGGATGAAGGGGTTAAGATCCTTCTCCTCCTAGCGGTAAGTTACGGGGTGTGGCAAATAAAGAAGCTACTTCTTGAAAAAGAGCAGGCGAACACGGAGTTAAAGCAGGCCCTATCGGAAATAAAGGAACTCAGGCAAATGATCCCAATCTGTGCCTGGTGTCATTCCATAAGAAACGATAGGGGCTTTTATGAGAGAATAGAGGTTTATCTAAGTAAGATAACGGGCGCAGACTTCACCCACGGCATTTGCCCCGACTGCGTTAAAAAGCACTATGGCTATCTGGGACGAGATGAGCAACAGGAGAGCCCCAAAGAAAAAGACGAGCCGAAGTGAGCTCCCCAGCAAACGGAGCACCATCCATGAATATTTTGGAGTTTTCCGCGACTACTTTCGTCGGATCGGTGGCGGCAGGATTTCTTGGAGCCCTAACGGGCCTGGGTGGTGGCGTAGTAATTGTCCCTCTGCTGGTTTTGCTACTCGGTGTCGACATTCACTACGCTGCAGGAGCGTCCCTGATATCGGTCATTGCTACGTCATCGGGATCGGCTGCTGCCTATCTGAAGGAAGGGTACAGCAACATCCGTATCGGAATGTTTTTGGAGACTGCGACCACTATAGGGGCCATCACGGGAGCTTTCCTAACTTCTTACCTCGAGTCATCGGTCATATCCAGCGTCTTCGGAGTCGTGCTCTTGTACTCTGCATACCTCTCTTTCCAGGGCCGGCACCGCGTCAGAGAAGAAGACACGCCTGCACCAATAGCTGATCGCCTTAAAATGAAAGGGAGCTACCCCACGCCGTCAGGACCTCGGGAGTATCATGCACACCGCATCCCGCTCGGATTCGGGCTTATGCTGATCGCGGGCATCTTGTCGGGACTTCTGGGGATAGGTTCAGGGGCCTTCAAGGTACTCGCAATGGATCGGGCGATGCGACTCCCCTTCAAAGTCGCGACCACAACAAGTAACTTCATGATAGGGGTGACCGCGGCGGCAAGTGCAGGAGTGTACTTGAACCGTGGGTACCTCGACCCGGGGTTGACCATGCCCGTCATGCTTGGAGTGCTGCTAGGGTCTGTGCTGGGCGTGCGGCAACTCTTTAAGCGGGAGACGGCGATACTGAAGATCCTCTTCAGCGCTGTCATTCTGGTCCTTGGGGTAGAGATGATATACAAGGCTATGACCGGAAGGCTGTGACATGGCGATCCCAGAATATCCTAAAGGCGAATCAGAATCTATTCTGGCATCTCTGTTGCGAAGCGGCGTTGTTGCAGCGGCAGCGGTGGTACTTGTTGGAGCTGTTTTTTATCTGTATCGGCATGGAATGTCCTTGCCTGACTACAGGGTTTTCCGAGGAGAGCCGTCAGACCTGCGCAACCTGCGCGGCATCATCAGCGATACGAGGTCACTGCATGGCCGTGGCATCATCCAGCTAGGACTCATGATCCTTGTAGCTACCCCCATAACGAGAGTCGCCTTTTCTATTCTCATCTTCGTCCGCGAACACGATGCGCTCTACACTGCCATCACCACCTTTGTTTTGGCTCTTCTTCTATACAGCCTCATGGGTGCCGGAAGCCATTGAGTTTGCCCCCACATAACCGAGGATCAGGGTCAGCGTCAGGCCGATGTCGTCTTTCCAGAAGAGGGTGATGATCGCCATAGGGAACTGCTTATTCGTTCGGTCACAGTGAAAGCTCGATGCGGAATTCCGCCCCCTCCCCCACGTTTCTCACCGTCAATGCCCCCCCCATGCTCTTCTCGATTATATTCTTGGACATGAACAAGCCGATGCCGGTCCCCTTGTCGGGCCCCTTGGTGGTGAAGTAGGGATCGAAGACCTTGGCGATGATCTCTTCATCTATCCCGCCCGCGTTGTCGACAATGGTGATCACCGCCCTGCCCTTCTCCTGGAAGAGGCTGATGGTGATCTTAGGAGATCGAATGTTTCTTTCCCTGAAAGCGTCCCGGGCGTTGGTGATGATATTCATCACTACCTGGGAGAACTCGTTGCGGTGGCCGTTGACAAAGAGCTCCTCGCTTTCCTTGAGCTCCAGCTCCACATCCATGGATTTCAAGCCGGCGTCAAGGAGGGACACCGTGGTGGCTATGGCGTGGTTCACGCTGAAAGGCTTCTTTTCCCTGTCTTCCTGCAGAAAGTCCCTGAAATCGTTGATGGTGTGGGACATGTGAAGGATGACGCGCATGGCTTTGGCTACTTCTGCCTCCAAATGCTCCCGGGTCAGACGGCCCGGCTCAAAGGTGAGGAGCAGTTGCTGGATCAGCAGTCCCAGGATGTTTAGCGGCTGGCGCCACTGGTGTGCGATGTTCCCGAGCATCTCTCCCATGGCGGCCATGCGGCTTTGCTGGATAAGGAGCTGCTCACTTCTCCTCAGGTTTTCCACTGCCGCGATCCGCTCCTCCGTCTCCCGGGTAAGGTTCTCGTAGGCCTGCTCCAGTTCGCGGGTGCGTTCCCGGACCCGCAGTTCCAGCTCGTCCTTGGCCTTCCTTAGCGCCTCTTCGGCCTGCTTGCGGTAGGTTATGTCTTCGATAACGGCGATCTCGTAGTCAGCGTCGCCCTCAGGGGTTCGCACCAGGGCAAGCGCCAGCCGCGCCCATACGTGGTGGCCGTCCTTGTGGATGAAACGCTTCTCCACGCTGTACGAATCGAGCTTCCCCGCCGCCATCTCCCGGAAGGGAATGAGGTCCAGATCGAGGTCATCGGGATGGGTGATTTTCGGCCACGGGATGGCCAACATTTCATCGGCGCTGTACCCCAGCATGCGGCAGAAGGCGTCGTTGACATCGATCCAGCACGCATCCCTGAACCTTACCCGCCCTATGCCGACGGCCGCCAGCTGGAAAATGGCCCTGAATTTCTTCTCGCTCTCGCGCAGGGCGTGTTCGGCCTTTTTGCGTGCAGTGATATCCTGGTTGATGGTGATGGCTCCGGTTATCTCACCCTTGAGGTTCCTGATGGGGACTGCCGAGTCTGAAATGATCTTCCGGGAGCCGTCGAAAGCTTCTATCTCGACCTCCATGTTGAGGGTGGTTTCGCCTTTGGTCAGCGCCCTGGCGCCGCCCCACTCTTCGTGCTCCACGGGTCTGCCGGTGTCAAGCCACCACCCCTGGTACTCCCCGAACCGCTCGATCCCGACGTAGCGGATGCCGCGCCAGATCTCCTGGGCAGCCTTGTTGGCGTGCGCGATGTGTCCGTCCCTGTCGAGTATCCATACACCGACCGGCAGATTCTCCAGCACAGTCCTAAGGAGCTCCTCGCTCTCCCTTAGAGCCTCCTGGGACCGTTTGGTCTCGGTTATATCCCGCAGGTTCAGCACCCCCATCCGGGGGTTGCCGTCACTGTCGCGAACCAGCCTCCCGCTGTAGGAGAAGACGCGTTGCCAGTTGCGGACCTTATCCCTCACCACCAGGTCCAGATCGCCCAGCTCTTCTCCCCGCATGAGACGGGGCACCGGCCATTGCTCTGCCGGCACGAGTTCACCGCTCAGTGTCAACATCTCGTAGTTAATGGAAAGGGAGCCCGCAGAAGCCAGATCATCCTCCTCTCCCGTCGCGTCATGCATCTCCAGGGCTTTTTTATTCCAAAGGAGAGCGCCGCTTTCGGGATCGATGACGACGAGGCCGTCGGCCATGTTCTCGATGATATTTCTAAGCCGGGTCTCGCTCTGCCGCAGCGCCTCCTCCGTCCGTTTACGATCCGAGGTTTCCCAGACCGTGCAAAGGAGTCCCAGACCGACGTCCCCCGGAAGTTGCACCGGATAAAGCGACCAGGTGAACGACCTTAATTCCAGAGGCTGGTCGGGAGCCCGCCGTATCAGGAACGGTTGGTCGACGGCATGGTACGGCTCGCCCGACTTCGCCACCTGGCGGAAGAGATTGTCCAGGTCGGGCTCGATGTCCGGCCAGATTTCGCCAAGGGTCTTGTTGAGCATCTCGAGTCCAGAAGCAAAGAGGGCATAGGCCGGGTTCACCAGCAGCACCCGCAGGTCACTCCCCCGAACGATAAGGACGCCGGCAGGAAGGTACTTCACAACGGTTTCGAGTAGTTGCCGCTGCAGTTGCAACTCTTCCGTCACCTTATCCCTGGCAGCAGCAGCAGAGCTCAGCCGCTTCCCGGTCAGGAAAACCAGGAACGAAAAGATGACCATCCAGGACAGGACCAGGATGCTGGTGCCGAAATACGGTTCGTACAGCCCGAGCCATTCACCCTGCAAACGCAGCCACCCCAAAAGGGCAGGTATTACCACGGCGGGGAGAAGGAGGGTCCTGATGGCGACCCCCCCGGGGTCCCTGGCGGTTACCGTAGCCATGAGGCCGCTTCGCGGCCGGGCGAAAAGGATGCCCAGGCCGAGAAGGAGTATGGCCACCGTTGTCTGCCAGGCAATTGCGGTGTACCGGGAGAACCCGTATAGCCCCTGTACGCCATACGCATACCCCAGCATGCCCAGCAGTGCGATGAGACACAAGACGATGCCCAAGACCTGGGCAGTGCGGACGGCGGCTTTCCTGCCTTGCAGGAGAAGCAGCGCCACCGCGCAGATGGTAAAGCTCGCGGCGGCGGGAGGGCCCATGCGGTTTGGGTTGGTGACCCCCAGCGCGCCGTTCGATTCCCGGGCCAGGATCTGATCGATACCGAGGTTCCAGCGGAAGAGGTGCTCAAGTAAGGTCAGCCCCCCGATCAGCAGGGCCAAAGTGGCGAGGGTGATGCAAATCAGGCGCCTGGATGGTACAACCGGTTGGGGGACCGTCAGTGCGAGGGCACTGCCACAGAAGACGAGGCAGAGGCTTGCGTTGGTTTTGATGGTGATGGCATGCAGGCCGAGATTGGTCATACCGCCTGAGAGCCAGGCAATAAGGTACCCTGCACCCATGAGCGCCGCGGCCATGCCGGCCACGACCGCGGCGATGGTCAAAGACCTCTCGATAGGATCTTCACCGTTTCTGGACTGAGACATCACAATTCCTGGCTGTAGCGGACAAAGGACAGCTCGGGGAAGTTCCGAGGCCGACGAACCTCGACATCCGGCATTGCGTGCTTCGACAGGCTCAGGCTTACATACAGAACCTCAAAAAGGGAACGGCTCTCCCTTTATCAGCTCTTCCCTTTCGATCAGACTCTTGATGAAAATGGCTGCGCTACTGACAAAGCGCCGGGCGACGGATCGGAACCTGCCTGTTTTCACGGCTCCTGTTCAAACAGGCTCTTGTCTACTCCGCATACCGGGCAGACCCACTCGTCCGGTATGTCTTCGAAGGAGGTACCGGGGGGGACCCCGTTAGCAGGATCACCTGCTTCAGGGTCATAGACATAACCGCAAACGGTGCAACGCCATTTTTCCATAACAGTCCTCCTTTTGGCTTATCGCAAGTTCTTCCAAACGATCGCAAACATTAATAAAAATAGCCACTGGCGCATGGATGTCAAGTTGAGGGAGTTGATGACAGGGACGAAACGGCTTCCAAAAATGTTTACATCGTATGTTGATGGGTGATAAAAACAGGGTCGGCAGATTGAGGGTCGGCAGATTGAGGGTCGGCAGATTGGGCCGCCGAGAACCACGATCTTACATCTCTTCAGGAGAAAGATGAAACGCATACTGGGAAAACTTGACCCCAGCGCGATCGCGTCGGAACAGCGTCCGATGCTGCGCTTCCTGGTGATCATGACGGCCGCCTCGACCATAGGCCTGCAGGGATACACCATCCTCTTCAACAACTTTGCCGCGGAAATGGTCCACCTCAATGGCAGCCAGGTCGGCATCGTGCAGTCGGTCCGGGAAATCCCCGGCCTTTTGACGCTGCTGCTGGTTTTCGTGCTGCTGGTGGTTCGGGAACACCGACTGGCCGCGCTCTCCGTCGCCCTGCTGGGGCTAGGGACCGGGATCACGGCGCTGATTCCTTCCTATGGCTGGGTCATCTTTACCACAGTGGTCATGAGCTTCGGCTTTCACTATTACGAAAGCACGAACCAGTCACTCACCCTGCAATATTTCTCGACCTCCGTCTCACCACTCATCTTCGGCAGGCTCCGCGCTCTCGGGGCAGTATCGAGTGTCGCCGCCGGGCTCATGGTTTACTGTCTGGGCGCTTTTGCGCAGTACAGGGAGATGTATCTGGTCATCGGGGCGTTGGTTCTGATTGCCGGGATATGGGGGCTGTCACAGGACCCAACACACTCAGGCGTGGTGCCCCAGCGAAAGAAGATGATTCTGCGCCGGAGATATTCCCTATTTTACATCCTGACCCTCCTCTCCGGAGCCAGAAGGCAGATCTTCGTGGTCTTCTCGATACTGCTCCTGGTGCAGGTATTCCATTTTTCCGTGCGTGACATGACGCTCCTGTTCATAGTCAACAACATCGTCGGGTACATTCTGAATTCCTTGATCGGGAAGGCCATCAACCGGGTCGGCGAGCGTTTCATCTCATCCATCGAATACACCGGCGTCATCATTATCTTCCTCGTCTACGCCTTCAGCACGTCCAAGTACCTGGTGATGTTCATGTACATCCTGGACAACATCCTCTACAACTTCGACGTCGCCATCCGCACCTACTTCCAGAAAGTCGCGGATCCCGCGGACATCGCGTCGTCGATGTCGGTCGGTTTCACCATCAACCATATCGCTGCTGTCTTCCTGCCGGCGCTGGGAGGGTTCTTCTGGATGATCGATTACCGCATTCCCTTTGTGGCCGGGAGCGCATTAGGCGTCGTGTCCCTCATTGCAGCTCAGTGGATGCGGGTGCCGGAGAAGGCGCAGTCTTCTGCTCCGGAGGTAATTGACGCCGGATCGATCGGGGAAGGTAGCATCGTGGCAGATGCGGGTTCGGCGGGATGAGGTAGGTGTTTGACAAGGGGGGGGACGCTGCATGCCAAGGCAGCGGCGGAGTTTTCCCCCTCGCCCTCCGGGAGAGGGGCGGGGGTGAGGGAAGCTGCCATCGTTGAGTTTTCGAACTCCATGGGGATTTGCTTTGTCGTTGCGAAGGCGTAAGAAACCACTGGAACAAAGGAGCCAAGAGATGTTCAAAAGGATCGACCACGTGGAAATCATCGCCCGTGACTTCGAGCAGTCCATCAAGTTCTACACCGAAATCCTCGGATTCAAAGTAAAAGAACGCATGCAAGTTGCCGCGCCTCCCCTGCAGGAGATCGCCTACCTGCAACTGGGGGACACGGTGCTGGAACTGATGCGGGTCGCCGATGCGGCCCTATCGACTGCCGAACCTTGGACTACCGGTTACCGGATGATGGCACTCGAGGTCGAAGACATGGACAGGGCGATCGAATACCTTGCCGGCAAGGGAGTCCCGGTGACCTGGGGACCGGTGTCGCTCGGCCCGTCCAAGCGAGCGGAAATTCACGACATAGACGGCCTGCCGATCGAACTGAGACAGTGGTAATAACGGAGGAAACAATGATTCCTGACAAGATGAAAGAGGGATTGGAGTAAAAAAAGACACCTGCAAGCTTAAGCCGGCAGGTGTCTTTTTATGGTCGATGGATTGAATCAACTACTTGAAGGTGGCCAGGACGTAATTGGCTATGGCGGTTGCCTCGTTATCCGGGACGGCCTTGGCGTCGAAGCGGGTCATACCGGGACCGGGATTCCTCATCTTCCCTACCACATCCTTTGCAGTCTTGATGCCGTTCGCTGCCAGTGCCTTTTTGCCGAGGGTTTTCTTGGGATTGACAATGTTTCCACCGTTGGGATGGCAGCTCGCACAGTGATTCAGGAACTCCGCCTTACCATCGATCTTTCCGCCCTTGGTGACGTCACACAATCCGGCTGTTGCCAGGATACTCAGTGAAAGAACGGTGACTGAAGCTATGACAATCTTTTTCATCCTGATTCCTCCTTGTTATGGCGGGCATGCCCCTGAGATATTGCGACAGGATTTGATATCCTGATACGACCACAGAGAAAGGCGGAATCAATGGTAAACTAGATTTTTCGTTTGTCAATCACCCTCGATGCCTTACCTTCCGCCCTCGGGATGCTGTTAGGTTCTACCAGCTTCACGGCCGCGCCGACTCCCAATACCGAATCGATCCGCCGCTCCACGTTGTCCAGAAAAGCCTTCTGCATCTTCATCTCGTCGAAGAAGATGTTCTCGGTGACCTCGATCCTGATCTCCAGGGTGTCCAGGGCTCCCTTGCGGTCCACCACCAGTTGGTAGTGCGGCTGGCACCCTTCCACTGCGAAAAGAACATCCTCGATCTGGGATGGATAGACGTTCACCCCCTTGATGATCAGCATGTCGTCCGAGCGCCCCATGGTCTTCTTCATGCGCACGGTGGTCCTGCCGCAGGCGCACTTGGCGTAGTCGAGCGAGGTGATGTCGCGGGTCCGGTAGCGGACCATCGGGAAGGCTTCCTTGGTGAGCGAGGTCAAGACCAGCTCGCCCACACTTCCCGGCGGCAGGGTCACACCGGTATCCGGGTCGATGATCTCGGCGATGAAGGAGTCCTCGGAGATGTGCATGCCGCACTTCTCCTGGCACTCACCGGCCACACCCGGGCCGATAACCTCGGACAGTCCGTAGTTGTCGGTGGCGGAGATGCCGAGTCTCGTCTCGATTTCCCGCCGCATGGCCTCGGACCAGGGCTCTCCGCCGAAGAGGCCGACCTTCAGGCAGAGGCTCTTCGGATCAACGCCCATCTTCTCCATCCGCTCGGCAATGGTGACGGCATAGCTGGGGGTGGAAACCAGGGCCGAGGTCCGGTAGTCCTGCATGATCATGATCTGCTTCTCGGTATTGCCGGCGCCCATGGGGATGACCGAGGCGCCGATCATTTCAGACCCGTAGTGCAGGCCGAAGGCGCCGGTAAAGAGGCCGTAACCGAAGGCGATCTGCACCACGTCGTCGTGGGAGACCCCGGCGGCGGTCATGAAGCGGGCCACGAGGTTGGACCAGACCTTGATGTCGTTCTTGGTGTAGCCGACCACGGTCGGTTTACCGGTGGTGCCGCTGGAGGAGTGGATGCGGACGACCTCGCGCAGCGGCACCGCGAACATGCCGTACGGGTAGTTGAGCCGCAGATCCTCCTTCGTCGTGAAGGGGAGCTTGGAGAGGTCGGAAAGGGACTGGACGTCTTCGGGGACGATCCCCAGCTCCTTGAACCTGTTCCGGTAGCAGGTTACGTTCTTGTAGACGCGGTTCAGCGTCGCCTGCAGCCGCTCCAGCTGGAGTTGTTCCATCTCCTCCCGCGGCATGCATTCGTACTGGGTATCCCAAATCTGCATAGCTTCTACCTCTCTAGAAAAACCTGTAAATTAGCGACGGAGACGCTGACAACACAATGAAAAGAAGGTAAAGGTGCCTCCCCCCTTTGACAAAGGGGGGTCGGGGGGGATTTGCTTCTGTCAGACGGAGCGAAAACCAAATCCCCCTAAGTCCCCCTTTTTCAAAGGGGGACTTTCTGCTGCAATCGGGGAAGGAGCCGCTCCCATCGAGCGCCTACCTTTCCCAAATTTCCTTCTTCTCGCGCCCAAGATAGGCGCGCTGAACATCCTTGTTTTCCAGCAACTCCGTTGCGACTCCTTCAAGTATCACTTTACCGGTCTCAAGGACATAGCCGCGGTCGGCGACCTTGAGGGCGGCGCGGGCGTTCTGCTCGACCAGGAGGATGGTGGTCCCCTCCTCTCCCCTAAGACGCTCGATGACCCGGAAGATGTCCTGCACAACGAGCGGGGCAAGGCCCATGGAAGGCTCGTCCAGCAGCAACAGCTTCGGCCGCGCCATCAAGGCCCGCCCGATGGCCAGCATCTGCTGCTCCCCGCCGGAGAGCGTCCCGGCAGCCTGGCGCCTGCGCTCCTTGAGACGCGGAAACATCTGGAACATCCGCTCCATGTCGGCGGCAATCTCGCCCTTCTGGCCGCCCGCCCGGTACCTGAGGTAGGCGCCGAGCTCGAGGTTTTCCTCGACGGTGAGGGGGTTGAAGACCTGCCTCCCCTCCGGCACCTGCGAAAGGCCGAGGGAGACGACACGGTCGGCACCGAGCCCCGTCACGCCCTTCCCTTCCAGCAGAATCTCCCCGCTCGCAGCGGGAATGATGGCGGAAAGGGTGTTGAGGAGCGTGGTCTTTCCCGCGCCGTTGGCACCGATCAGGGTGACGATCTCGCCCTTGTTGAGGTGCAGCGATACGTTCTTCAGCGCATGCACCTTGCCGTAATAAGCATTCAGGTTCTTTATCTTAAGCATAAATTCTCAGCCTTATTGTTCTCCCCCCTTCGACAAAGGGGGGTCGGGGGGGGGATTTGCTTCTGTCGGACCAAGCGAAAACCAAATCCCCCTAAATCCCCCTTTTCCAAAGGGGGACTTTTAAACCTACTCCGCTTCCCCGAGGTAGGCAGTCACCACCGCCTGGTTATCCTGGATCTCCCTGGGGGTCCCTTCGGCAAGCATGGTGCCGAGGTTCAACACCACCAGAGCGTCGCAGATGTCCATCACCAGGTCCATGTCATGTTCGACCAGCGCCACGGTGATCCCGAGGTCCCTGATCCTCTTGATCAGTTCGGCCAGTTCCGCGGTCTCACGGCTGTTAAGGCCGGCCGCGGGCTCGTCCATCAGGAGGAGCTTCGGCTCGAGCGCCATCGCGCGGGCGATCTCAAGGAGCCTCCCCTTCCCGAAGGAAAGGGTTCCGGCCTCGACGTCGGCGAGTTCGGGGATGCCGACGAAATCGAGGAGTTCCTTGGCCCTCTCCCTGATGCGGCGCTCCTCGCTCATCTGCCAGGGCATCCTGAAGGCGCAGGAGAGGATACCGCAGCTACTTTGGGTGTGAAGGCCGACCATCACGTTCTCCAGCACGGTCATCTTGCCGAAGAGTTCGATGTTCTGGAAGGTCCGCACCAGGCCGAGACGTGCGCGCTGCTCGGGCGGGAAGGCCGAGATGTTCTTCCCCTCCAGCAGGACCGCCCCCTGTGACGGCGGATAGATCCCCGTGGCGACATTGAAGAGGGTGGTCTTGCCTGCGCCGTTGGGGCCGATAATGCCGGTGATGGATCCCTTGGCTACCCGGAAGGAGATCCCTTCCAGCGCGGTCAGGCCGCCGAAGCGCTTGCCTATGCCGTCGAGATTAAGCATTGGACCCCCTTGCCGGCACCAGCCTCCTGAAGAGTGCAGGAATGCCACGGACGAGGCCGCCGGGGAGGTAGATGGTCATGGAGATGAGCAGGAGCCCGTAGACGATGATGTCGAAATCCTGGAAGGCCCGCAGCATCTCCGGGAGCAGGGTCAGGAGGAGTGCCCCAAGGATGGAGCCGTAGATGCTTCCCAGTCCGCCGATCACCACCATGGTCAGGAGCTCGATCGAGATCGCGAAGCTGAAGGAGGTCGGCGAGATAAAGGTCATGACATGCGCATAGAGGCTGCCGGCAACGGCGGAGATGAGGGCCGAGAGGGTAAAGACCTGCACCTTCATGAGCCGTGCGTTGACGCCCATGACCCGCGCGGCAACCTCGGAGTCGTGGATGGCCCGCAGGCCGCGCCCGACGCGGGAGTTCACCAGGTTAAGTGCCAGCAGGATCACGACCAGGGCGAAGGTCCAGACCAGGTAGTAGTTCTTGAGATCGGAGTCGAAGGTGAAGCTGCCGACGGTAAGGTTGGGAATGCCGGAAAGGCCTGAGGGGCCGCCAGTGAGATCGATGGTCTCGTTGAACCCGATGTGGGCGATGACTCCGACGCCCAGGGTGGCCATCGCCAGGTAGTGCCCCTTCAGACGCAGCACGGGGAAGCCGACGGCAAAGGCGAAGGCCGCGACAGCGACGGCAACCGCAGCCATGGCCAGCCAGGGATTCATGGCGAACTTGGTGGTGAGGACCCCGGACCCGTAGGCGCCCAGGCCGAAGAAGGCGGCCTGGCCAAGGGAGATCTGCCCGGCGTAGCCCAGCAGAAGGTTCAGTCCGAGGGCCAGCATGCTGTTGATCCCCACGAAGACGAGCACGTTGGAGAGATACCCGCCGGAGAGAGGAAGCGGAGCCACCAGCACGACCAGGGTGAAGATCAGGAATTTGATTCTTTCAGATTTCATAAAAGCCGACACGTTTTCCGTTTATGGTTCGGTTCGACGGCGGCAACGGTTTTCTCCGTAACCTTCCGTCTCTCCGTGGCAAAGAGGCATTAGACCCTGTCGGTCTCACCCCTCTTGAACAGGCCCTGCGGCCGGATGAAGAGGATCAGCAGCAGGATGAAGAAGGCGATGGCGTCCTTGTAGCCGGAAGAGATGAGGCCGGCGCCAAGGGATTCCAGCACGCCAAGGATCAGCCCGCCCAGGACGGTACCCAATCCGCTCCCCATCCCCCCCATGATGGCGGCGCAGAACCCTTTCAGCCCCAGCATGATGCCGACATCGTAGGAGGTCATCGTCAGGGGCGCGATGATCACGCCGGCCAGCGAACCGAGCGCCGAACTGATGATGAAGGAGAGGAGGACCATCCGCCCGACGCTGATCCCGACGAGGTTCGCGGCGCGCCTGTTGAACGAGCAGGCCCGCATGGCCTTGCCGTTGATGGTGTGGTGGAAGAAGAGCCGGTTCCCGGCAATCACCAGCAGGGTTACGCCGAAGATCCAGAGATGCTGGGGAAGAAGGGTAGCGCCCGCCACGTTTATCGGAGTATTGCCGGAGAAGGGGGGGAGCGCCTGCGTGTCCTTGCCCCAGAGAAGCATGACCAGGCCGCGGATAAGGATGCTCGCCCCGATGGTGATGATGATGAGGGACAGGGGGGTGGCATTTTTGAGCGGCCTGATGGCCAGCCGCTCGAAGACCAGCCCGACAACCGTCGTGCCCGCTACTGCGACAACGACGGCTATCAGGATGGGAAGCTTCAATGCCGAGATCGAGAAGATGGTCAGCACCCCGCCCAACATGACGAACTCACCCTGGGCGAAGTTGATGATGCCGGTGGAGTTGTAGATGATCGCGAAGCTGAGGCCTATCAGGGCATAGATGGCGCCGGTGGCAAGCCCTGACAGGATGTACTGCAATGTTTCGAGTGATAACTGCATGAATCCTCTTTACTTGACCAGCGCCCAGTCTTTCTTCTTCACCTCTACCAGGACGAAGGCGTCCTTGGTCAGACCGGCATGGTCGCGGGCGGAGTAGTTGAAGACACCGCCGATGCCGGGGAAGTTCCTGGTCGCCTCGAGCTGGTTACGGATGGCAGCCGGGCTGTCCCCTCCCCTCTCGATGGCGCCTTTGAGAAGCATGACGGCATCCCAGGCGTGGCCGCCGAAGTGATCACCCTCGGCTTTGAAGTGGCGCTGATAGTCCTTGATGAAAGAAAGAAGCGAAGCCTTCTGATGGTCGGTTTTGGGGAGCAGATCGGCCACCAGTACCTTCCCGGAGGGGAGCCTGATCCCTTCGGCCGCTTCTCCGGCCAGATCGATGAACTTCTTGGACGAGACGCCGTGGCTCATGTAGAGCGGAATCTTGATGCCGAGCTGCTTGGCGTTCCTGGCCACGACGGCCGGTCCCGGGTTGGTTCCCCAGCAGATGACCGCCTGGGCCTGGGTCCCGCGGATCTTGGTCAACTGCGAGGTCATGTCGGTGTCTTTGGGGCCGTAGGTTTCATCCGCCACGATCTGCATGCCGTGGCTGGCTGCCTGGGCTTTGAGCTGTTCCCGACCGGAGGAACCGAAGGAGTCGGATACCGTGAGGATGGCGACCTTGGTCCTCCTCTCCTTCTTCAGCTGGTCATAGATCTTGGCGACCGCGAGCGAGTCGTTCTGGGCTGTCTTGAAGACCCATTTCTTGACCGGGTCGGTGATCTTGATACCGGCTGAGCAGGAGACCAGCGGGATCTGGGCCTTCTCCACGATCGGGATCACCGCCATGGTATCGCCGGTGGTGCTGGGCCCGATGATGGCGACCACGTGGTCGTTCTTGATCAGCTTGTTGGCGAGCTGGACCGCCTTGGTGGCGTCTCCGCCGGTGTCATAGCTGACCAGCTCGAGCTTGCGCCCCTTGATGCCGCCGGCTTTGTTGATCTCGTCCACCACCATCTGGGCGGAGTTACGCTCCGGCTCTCCCAGGAAGGAGGCGGGACCGGTGACGGAGAAGAGGCCGCCGATCTTGATCGGAGCCGCGGCCAGCGCAGCCGTGGACAGGCATAAGACGGAAAAAGATACGAGAGCAGACGCAAGAAGTTTTTTCACGGACGTTCCCCCCTAGGATTTCATTTCAATGCACTATTGCCCAGTTACCCTTGTCGATGCGGACCATCTCGAAAGCGGAGAGGTCGAGACCGTTGTGATCGGCAGGGGTGATATTGAAGATACCGGAGACGCCGACCATCCTGCCCCCCCTCTCGATCCCGTCGCGGATCTGTGCCGGGGTGACGGCTCCCCTCTTGATGGCACCCGCCACCATCTGGAATCCGTCGTAGGCGTAGCCGCCGAAGGTGGAGGGCTCGACGCCGTACGCCTTTTTGTAGGAATCGACGTACTCCTTGAGAAGCTTGGCCTGCGGATCATTCTTTTTCAGCAGGTTGTAGACGGCGAGCTTGCCGGCGGGGAGCATGACGCCCTGTGCCGCGTCTGCGCCGGCCAGTTCGATGAACTTTTTGGAAGCAACACCGTGGCTCTGGTAGAGCTGGGTCTTGATTCCGAGCTGCTGCATGTTCCTGGTGATCACCGCGGGTCCGGGGTTCGTGCCCCAGCAGATGATGGCGTCAGGCTTGGCAGCCTTGATCTTTGTCAGCTGCGGCGTCATGTCGGTGTCCTTCGGCGAGTAGACCTCGTCAGCGACGATCTTGAAACCGCGCTTGGCGGCCATCTGTTTCAGCTGCTCGCGCCCGGAGGAACCGAAGGAGTCGGAAACGGTGATGATGGCGATGTTCTTCTGCTTCCGCTTCTGGGCCTCGATCAGGATCTTCTCCGCAGCCACGTGATCGTTGGCCGGGGTCTTGAAGACCCACTTCTTGACCGGGTCGGTGATCTTGATGCCGGCAGCGCAGGAGATCAGCGGGATCTGCTCCTTCTCGGCGATGGGGATAATGGCCATGGTCTCGCCGGTGGTGCTCGGCCCGATGATGGCGGTCACATGGTCGTTCTTGATCAGCTTGTTGGCAAGCTGTACCGCCTTGGTGACGTCCCCGCCGGTGTCATAGGTAAAGAGTTCGATCTTCGATCCATGGATGCCCCCCTTGGCGTTCGCCTCCTTGACCAGCTGTTCGAGGGTGTTCTTCTCAGGCTCCCCGAGGAAGGAGGCCGGCCCCGTGACCGAGAAAAGGGCACCGATCTTGATCGGCGCGGCGGCGAGTGCACTAGCGGCAGTGCAAACAAGCATCATGAAGCAGACAACAGCAAAAACCTTTTTCATTCGACAAGCCCCCTGTGGTTTCATTAAACAGCTATTTGATATAGCCAAACTGAGGATCTGCTGCTCCCCCTCCGGCAGGGGGGCTTGTCTCTTGCTCCCCCTGTACCGAAGGAGCCGTGCCTGTTGCTATCGCTCCCCCTTGGGTTGGGGGATTTGGATCTACATGCTGTACAATCTCTCGCCGGGGAGGACGTTGAAGCCCTTCTCCGCCAGCGTAGCCAGGGCCTTCTGCGTCTCGTCGAAGCGGAAGATCATGACCGCGTTCTCGCCGCAGCGCTCGACGAAGGCATACATGTATTCGACGTTGATGCCGTCCTGGTCCAGGACCTGGAGGATGTCGGCCAGCCCGCCGGGACGATCGGGAATCTCGACCGCCACGACCTCCGTCTTGTTTACCGTGAACCCTTTCTCCTTCAGCACCCCCCTCGCCTTCTCGCTGTCGTTCACGATCAGGCGCAGGATACCGAAGTCGGAAGTGTCCGCAAGGGACAGTGTGCGGATATTGATCCCGGCATCTCCCAGGATCCGGGTGACCTCGGCCAGTCTGCCAAACTTGTTCTCGATGAATATGGAGATCTGTTCCACGTGCATGAGTGTCCCCCTTTACGCTTTCAATTACATTTGCCTTCAGGAATCGTTCACTTCTGCTTCAGCCTCTGCTTCAGCCTCTGCTTCAGCTTGAGCCTCTGCTTCAGCTTGAGCCTCTGCTTCAGCGCTGAACTTGCACCACCCTAAGAAGGTGTTCACACGTCCCCCCCTTGTCAAAGGGGGGACAGGGGGGCCTTTGTCGGCCCCGGAGAGTCAAAAGCAATCCCCCTAAATCCCCCTTTATCAAGGGGGACTTCACATTCCCCCCTTTTTCGAAGGGGGACTTCACATCTTCCCCTTTTCAAAGGGGGACTTCTTTAGGCCTTGTTGCGGTTGTCGATGACCCTCTTGGCCTTCCCTTCGCTGCGGGTGATGCTCTTTGGCTCAACCAGCCTGACGCGGCAGGTGACGCCCAGCATCTCCTTGATCTGCTTCTCGATCCGGGAGGAGAGCGCCTGGAGGTGCTTGACCTCGTCGGAGAAGATGTCCTCACCGACCTCGACCTGGA
>NZ_JBXKJL010000289.1:0-10553 GCF_056994735.1 Geomonas sp. | reverse complement strand
TCCCGGCGAAAAAACATGGTGCTGAATTTTTCATGCGGTTTCGAGACGAATTCATTTCGTAACGTGTTGAATACCACAAGTTTCTCGGCCAAAAAACAGGGAGCAGAAATTTTCGCGCCGCTTCGAGACGAATTCAGCGCGTACCGGGATGAATTCATCGATTCTCCCGGCGAAAAAACATGGAGCTGAATTTTTCGTGCGGTTTCGAGACGAATTCATCGCGTAACGTGTTGAATACCACAAGTTTCCCGGCCAAAAAACAGGGAGCAGAAATTTTCGCGCCGCTTCGAGACCAATTCATGGCTTATCGGGATGAATTCAGCGATTTTCCGGATGAAAAAAACTCCATCTGTGTGACAGGAACTCGTGCGACGAATTTCGATGGTGTTAGTGAGAACGGGGATTCGATGAGGTGGGAAGTAGGCGGACTTGGCAGCAAGAGCTGTTGAAGGGCCACGGCCTGCCGGAGCGCGTACTGGCAGGCCGTGGCGGGCGGGTTAGAGGATGATGAGGCTCATCGCTTGGGACCAAGGACCAGGTCCTTCGGGTCCATCGGTCCTCATCCTGAAATAATACCTGTTGGCCGGCTCCAGGTTGTTCAGTACGATCTTGCTGCAACTGTTGTAGTCACCTCCGGGGCTGTACCAGCTTTCTTCAGAAATCGGCTCACCCTTGCAGATCTGGAGCAGGTAGGGTCCCCCTTTCCTGACGTGCTTCCCTTCGATGATGACGGATCCGGATTGTCCTTTCAGATGCCTCACGGCCAAGGTTATAGGTACCGATGTCGACGAGGCACTCCTGCTGAAGCTCTTTTGGGGCTTTGACTTGAGCGGCAAGCCTGCATCGTGCAGTATGGTAGGATCATTCTTGTCGACCGCGCGGACCACCATGTACTTCACCGCCACATCGATGTGGAGCTCGGCAAGAGCCCTCTCGGCATCGCGTTCCGCCTTCAGTCCGCGGTCCCCTCTGTCGGCACCGATACCCAGCTCCTTCAATCGCGTCGCGTGGTCCCTGAAGTGCGACGAGCCCGGCACATACGATTCCCAGTTATCCTTGAAGAACGGGTGGGTCTCCAAGGAGTTCGCAAGAGTGTGAAGAGTAACGTTGAATTCGGCGTAAGCCTGCTTCCGGAAGTTAATGTCAAAGATGTCGTATTCTTCCAACATAGGCATCACCTCGCTGCTGGATTGAGCTACCGAAGCACTTGATCGGCAATGCTACCGTACTTGGGAGGGGAGTCAAGGGGACTTTTTCAGTTCCGTTCCCGAAAAAACGCTCCCCCGCAGCGGCTACCGGCAGGATCAAAGCTTGATCAGTTTGCGTACAACCGGAGAGTCAGGACACCGGGATTTCGGTATTCCCACGGTCGGCTGAGGGCATGTCTTCTTTATCGACGATAAAAACCCTTGGCTTCTCTTTTGGAAACCAAGGGTCTTGTCTCTTCGCCCCGCCTTAGGCGGGGCTTAGTTGTGCAGAATGACCGGGGGGCATCAATCGGGAGTCAAACTAAACCGGGGGGCAATGGGTCAGGATTGGAAGACTGAAAGTTGCTGCACCACCGTCATATAAGAAGCTGGATGCTGTCAAGCCTGATGCCTTACCGTCGCGTAACGGGATGGATTCCACGAGTTTCCCGGGGGCGGGAAAAACTCTGAGATAGTTGTTCGGGAAGGACTTGGCTATTTCCTCTCGAGGCTTTTCAGCAGGCGCAGATAATCCCGCTGGCTCTCCCAGACCATGTTGGAAAGGAGGTCCGTGAACGGCTCGAAGTTGCCGGTGTTGCTCTCCCTCACGGCGGCCAGATACTCGCTGCGAAGCACTGGCGGGATGATGGTCACCGGGTAGCCTGCCTGTAGCGGGGCCAGGTTCATTAGCAACCTCGCCGCCCTGCCGTTGCCATCAACGAAGGGGTGGATGGTGACGGTGTCTTATCCGTCACTCCACAATCTGTTCTCGGCAAAGTCTCGGCCGGAACCTGACTTCAGGTAGCTTTCAAAGTCTGCGGCTTTAGACGTCACACCCTGAATGGTTCCAGTGCCTTCTTAAGGCTCAGCGGTGCCACAAACACAAATGCATTGCCCCTCTTTCTTTTAGTCAAGATCTGCAGTTCGTCGGAAAGTCGCAACAGGTCTGTGCGGGCAGTTTGGTAGCTGGTGTCATGGCTCTTACGATGCCCCTCAATCGTAAAGACCGCACCCGGATGCTTCAGGGCGTGTTCAAGGACCGCTAACTGCCTCTCGTTTAGCCCTCCCCTGAGTGTAGTCCCGTCCAAAAGCCGCTCAGCACTTTCCATTTCGGCTGCCTTGCGTGCCAGGTAGGCATGCATTCTCTCAATTGCTTTCTGTACCGTCTCCAATTGATGGATTAAGAAATAGCTAACGTCATTACCATCACTCTCGGTGTGCAAGTAGGCTTTAACGTACTGCTGGGGCGCCTCCTTAATCACAGCTGAAATGGAAAGGTATTCCAGCAGCCAGTAGCCATGTCTGAGGGCGTACCAGTAGAAGAGGGCGCGCGCGGTCCTACCGTTGCCGTCCACAAAGGGGTGGTCGTAGCCGATCATGAAGTGCAAAATGATCCCCTTCAAGAGTGGGTGCAGAAAGCTCCTGCCATCCTCACTCTGGTTGGCGAAGTCGCACAGACGCTTCAAACGTTCTTCCAATTCCGCCGCCGGAGGTGGCGTGTGCAGGATCTTATGGTCAGCGCCGACCACATGGATCTTGTCGTCATCCGTCCGCAGTCGACCGGCCTTTTCCGGCTCCAATGTCCCCTCGGTCAGAATCCGGTGCAGTTCCAACACCATCTCCTTCGTCAGCGTCTCATCGTGCACTTCACGGATGAACTGCATCGCAAGGTAGTTATTGTAGATCATTCTTTCGCCATGGTCTTTGGGGCGCCTTCCGTCCCTGAGCATCTCTTTGGCCACCTCCCTCGTCGTTGCGGCCCCCTCGATGATGCTGGAGTTAATAGCCTCCTCCATCAGGGAGCTCACCAGGTAGGCTTTTCCGGCGACAGGATTGGAGATCGGCTGCTCCATCTTGATGGCGCCACTTGCATTTTGGTCCAGCCAGTGCAGTACGGCCAGCATCTGGTCAGTAACCAAGTACTGAAAGTGCTCCCCGGACTTGTCGAGAAAAGGGAGAGGGCGGTACTGGTTGATCCGGGCTAACTTCATTGCCGCCCAGTATTCCTCAGCCGAAAAGCCGTCCGGTGGGTCAAGATAGCGCACCTTATCCCAATGCAGGTAGCGCCCCTTGGTATCGGTGCTCCCTCCATATCGGATCAACTTAAGGAACGTCTCATTTTTGACACACTTCTCAAAGAGGAGGTTCCATTCGGGCGGGCTTTCCGGAAGTTTCATACTGAGCTCCTCGTCATCACCAATTCACTGCTGCAAGACAGACTACTAAAAAAATTGATGTTAGTAAAGCGTCGTTTACTAGAATAAAACAAATTAGTAGACCGTTGAACTCTTGCACACTGCCCGTCAGGCATAGCCCCGAGTGCTGAGATCAAGCGGCGCTGGCCAATAAAGTCATGGTTGCCTCCTCATCTTTCGTCCCCCGGTCCTCAGTCCTACCCCATTGCCCCCCAATTATGCAGCCCAAACGAAAAGGCCCCGACCTTCGCTGAGGAAGACGGGGGCTTGGATGGGGAGGGGAAATCTCTTTTCGGAATGGCCTTGGCTATTTCCTCTCGAGGCTTTGCAGCAGGCGCAGGTAATCACGCTGGCTCTCCCAGACCATGTTGGAGAGGAGGTTCGTGAAGGGCTCGAAGTTGCCGGTGTTGCTCTCCCTCACGGCGGCGAGATACTCGCTGCGAAGCACTGGCGGGATGATGGTCACCGGGTAGCCTGCCTGTAGCAGGGCCAGGTTCATTAGCAACCTCGCGGCCCTGCCGTTGCCATCGACGAAGGGGTGGCTGGTGACGGTGTCTTATCCGTCACTCCACAATCTCTTCTCGGCAAAGGCTCGGCCGGAACCGGACTTCAGGTACTTTTCGAAGTCTGCGGCTTTGCTCTCGTCAGTGAATGCGTGGTAGCTCACGATTTTCCACGGGCGGTATTTTGAGGTGTGGGGGGATTGGCCGGCGTTGTGGGCGGCAAGGCGTTTGTCAACATCGGAGGTGAGGCCGATATAGCGCTGGGCAGGATGGGAGATGCTCTGGAGGAGGTAGACGTATTTCATACTGCCTCCGGGGCAGCAGCCGGACGCTTCGCTGCGGCTGCAAGTGAGTGGAGTCAAGCACGCCAGCCTTCGCATAAGAACGAGGCTTCGGCTGGCACTGGCGTGTGCCGAATGGGGAAAGCCCGCCTTCGTTAACCGCCCCGCCTGCGCTAAAGCTACGGCGGACCAACTACGGCGGACAGCCTTCGCATAAAAACAAGGCTCCGACTGACACTGGCGTGTGCCGAATGGGGAAAGCCCGCCTTCGTTAGACGGCTGCTACGCAGCCAACTTCGGCGGACAGCCTTCGCATAAAAACAAGGCTCCGACTGGCACTTGGCGTGTGCCGAATGGGGAAAGCCCGCCTTCGTTAACCGCCCCGCCTGCGCTAAAGCTACGGCGGACCAACTTCGGCGGACAGCCTTCGCATAAAAAACAAGGCTTCGGCTAGCACTGGCGTGCCAGCCGAAGCCTTGGCGAAGGCTGGTGGAGGTGGCGGGAATCGAACCCGCGTCCGAGAATCGTACACAGAAGGCGTCTACATGCTTATACCTGTTTTTGATTTAACCCCTCTAGACTCCACAGGCCGGGATTCATGAGAGGCGGTTCCGCTAAGTTTCGCCTCAGGGCCGCAGACACTCCCTGAAACTATCCCACTTAAATGACGATCTGTCCTCACCCGTGGGAGAGGCTCGGCAGATCGTTAGCAGGTTATTAAGCTGCTAAAGCGTATTCGTAGTTATCGGCGCTTAATGCGTCCCGGATTGTTTAACGAGCCACCCGGACCTCGGCATGCAACCTTCGCTTATTACCCCCGTCGAAACCTTTACACCCCCATAAAATTGTTATTACTAGAATTATCACACCCGGGAAGAAGTCCCCCCCCGGCTTCTACTCTCTGTCTCTGCTGCCGCGCGACCTTTCTTTCAGGGCGGCGACGACGTCGCGCTGCATGTCTTTCTGCTTCAGGGTCTCGCGCTTGTCGTAGTTCTTCTTGCCTTTGGCCAGCCCAAGCTCTGCTTTGACTTTGCCATCCTTGAAGTAGATCCTCAAGGGGATCAGCGTGTACCCCTGCTCCCGGATCTTGGAGAAGAGCTTCACGATTTCCTGCTTGTGCAGCAGGAGTTTTCTCATCCTGTCAGGATCGTGATTCTCCCGGTTCCCGAAGTCATAGGGCAGGATGTGAAAATTGTGCAGAAACGCCTCGCCATTCTTGACCATGGCGAAGGAGTCGTTGAGGTTGGCCTTGCCGGACCTGAGGGATTTCACCTCGGTCCCCTGCAGCACCATGCCCGCCTCGAAACGCTCCTCGATGAAGTAATCGTGGAACGCTTTCTTATTGTTGCAAATCAGCTTCTCACCCATGAATAATGATAGTACCAGATTAGGATGCTAATTAACAGTGGGAAATACTGGATGGTAAATACCGGAACGGTTCCGACCCCGGAAGGTTTCAGCCACCACGAGGAGCGCAGTCAGGCTAATCCCCCCCTGCCCCCAGCGTTGTCCTGTTAGTTTTTTTGCTTTGCCTCTTTCCTTTCCTAATCTTCTTTAGAAACTGCTCCCTCTCCCCATGGGAGAAGGCTGGGGTGAGGGCAAGTGCCACGGAGATACGGGCTTCCCTCACCCCGACCCTCTCCCGGAGGGCGAGGGGGAGTTTGAAATGTAGAGGAATGGGGGGGACGTACGGCGCCCGGACCTCAAGGAAAATTGTTGTCCTGTGTCATGCGTCAAGACACTCCCGTGCACCGGGTCCGGCGTAAGGCTCGCCGGCGATGAAGACCTGCTCCAGCACGCCCCGATCCAGCAGGGCTGCGCACGGTGATTCGCCGACGGCGGAAGCACAGCCGGAGAAGACAAGAAAGTCTCCCCGTTTGCCAACATCAAGAGATCCGGCACCGGCCTCGATCCCGAGGGCCTTGGCGCCACCGATCGTTGACATGGAAAGAAGTTCCTCCGGTGTGAATTGATCGGGAGAGATCTCCTGCAGGAAACGGATCTCGTCCAGTAGCGATAATGAATCGTTGCTGGCCAGGGAATCGGTGCCGATGGCAAGGGAGAGGCCGCTCTTCTTCAGCAGATGATGCGGAGCCGTGCCGACGAAGAGCCGGTCATTGCTGCGGGGGCAAAGGACTACTGTGACCCCTCTTTCTTTCAGTATGGCCACGTCTGCCGGGGTAACATGCACGGCATGGATCGCGATGGTGGAGCTGTCCAGGACGCCAAGATCGTCCAGATACTTCGTCGAGGTCGTCCGCATCGGATGGGGCAGGTATTCCTCCCAGTGCGCGGTAGGATAGAGCACCTCGGCGAAGGGCCCGGTGGTGTCATGCATGAAGGAGACTTCTTCCGCCGGTTCCGACAGGTGTACCGCCTTCGGGATCCGGAGCCTGGTGCAGAGTTCCTGTATCTGCTTGAAGAGTTGGGCGGAGACGGTATAGGGGGTGTGCGGTGAAACGCCGGGAAGAAGCCCCCCCTGCATGGCCTGCAGGGTCTTCTCCATCCTTTCCAGGAGCTTTTCGCACTGCGACCGGTCGTGCCCGAGGGCCTCGAGGAAGATCCTGCCGTTCAGCGGGGAGGAGCGGTAAAGAGGCGCCATGGCGAAGTCGGTCAGTATCTCTCCGACCGCGGTGGTACCGGACTCGATCGATAGACGCAGCCCTTCCCTCACCGAGAGTTCCACTTCCCCCGGCAGGAGCGCCCGCCTGATCTTCACGACCTGCTGGATCCATTCGACGTAGGTTTTCGGCAGGTAATCGAGCCCCTTGCGAACCTTCCACGCCGAAAAGTGGGTCAGTTCCAGATGGGTATGGGCATTGACCAGGCCGGGGGTGATGACGCAGCCGGGAAAGTGGGTGACGGGGGCCAGGCTGGCCGCGTGCAGATCGTCGACGGTGCCGACGGCGGCGATGCGGCCGTTGTCAACCAGTATGGCCCCGCCGGCTATCGGGGGCGATGAGATCGGCAGGAGGTATGAGGCGGCGTAGATCTTCATAGGCTGGAAGGTACCTCAGTTGCCGAGAAGTTGGGGCGGTCGGACAAGAACCAAATCCCCCCTAGCCCCCCTTTGCAAAGGGGGGGATCAGAAGCGGCTTCCTACCACGCTCTACCTGCAACTTGCGTCGCGGCGGAGGGGAAGAAGGCGGCTCTAAAAACATACGTCAGTATAACACGGAATGCCGGCTGCGATTGGCTGGCAATCGGCAGTCGGCATTTAGCTCCGGTAGCGAAACTGGGGCAAATCCGGAGGGGAACCGCGTTACCAGCTGACGCTCTTCAGCGTGCCCTGCCCGGCGACTTCCTTGCGGGTATCCAGCATCCTGTTCTTGTCGTCCACGAAGACCAGCTTCGGCGTGTGGGCCAGGGCCTCGGCGTTGGGCATGTTGACGAAGCTGGCGATGATCACGAGATCGCGCGGAGCCACCATCCTGGCGGCCGCGCCGTTGATGCAGATGACGCCCGAGCCGGGTTCGCCTTCGATGGCGTAGGTCTCGAAGCGGCTTCCGTTATCGACGTCCCATATGCAGACGGCCTCGTACGGGATGATATCTGCGGCGTCCATGAGTTCCTTGTCGATGGTGATGCTCCCCTCGTAGTGGAGATCTGCCCCCGTCACGGTCGCCCTGTGAATCTTGCTCTTCAGCATCTTCCTATCCATAGCGTCTATTCCTCCCCAAGAATGCAATTGTCGATTAGTCGTACTGAGCCGAATCGCACCGCCAGTGCGAGCAGCGTTCTCTCGTCCGCATTTTCCAGCCGGGCCAGGGTGTCCGGATCCCTGAACTCCAGATAATCAATTTCAGCCGTTCTCTCGGCGTTGATGACGGCGCGTGTCGCATCGGTAAGCGCGGCAACGGAGGTGACCCCCGCGGCCAAAGTCGTTTTCGCCGCCTTGAGAGCCCTCGAAAGGCAGAGGGCGCTCGCGCGCTGCGCCGGGTCGAGCTTCACGTTCCGGGAGCTCAGGGCCAGCCCGTCAAACTCGCGCACGATCGGCATCCCCACGATCTCCACGTCCATGTTCAGGTCTTCCACCATCCGCCTGATCACCGCCAGCTGCTGGAAGTCCTTCTTCCCGAAGACCGCCACCTTGGGCGAAACGATGTTGAAGAGCTTGGCGACGACGGTGGTCACGCCGCGGAAATGGCCGGGGCGGCTGGCGCCGCACAGATGGGTGGTGATCTCCTCGACGTTGACATAGGTCTGGTAACCCTTCGGGTACATGTCGGCAGCGGTCGGGGCGAAGATGACATCGACGCCGGCGGCCTCAGCCACAGACTTGTCACGCTCCAGATCCCTGGGGTAGCTGTCCAGATCCTCATTGACTCCGAACTGGGTCGGGTTGACGAAGATGCTGGCGACGACGACTTCCGCCCTCTTCCGGGCCTCCACCATGAGCGAGGCGTGCCCCTCGTGGAGGTATCCCATGGTGGGAACCAGCGCGATCCTGCCGCGGTTTTCGCGGGCGAACTGCTGCATCTCTGCGACCGAATGTATCACTTTCATTTGAAGGAATGCCTCTCTTCGGGGAATGTGCCGCCCTTGACGTCGGCGATGTAGCTGGAGACCGCCTCGCTTATCAGCGGGGTCAGTTCCGCGTACCTTTTCACGAACTTCGGGGAGTACTTGCTGCACAGCCCGAGGATGTCGTGCAGCACCAGCACCTGGCCGTCGCAGTGCGGCCCGGCACCTATGCCGATGGTCGGAATGGAGAGCTCCTCGGTGATCTTGGCCGCCAGCCCCATGGGGATTCCTTCCAGGACGACGGAGAAGGCTCCGGCGCGCTCGACGGCGCGGGCATCCTCCAGGAGCTTTTCAGCCTGCTCCTCGCCCTTCCCCTGTACCTTGAATCCGCCCATCCGGTGCAGCGACTGCGGGGTGAGGCCGATATGCCCCATCACCGGGATGTCCATGGAGGTGATGGCGGCGATGGTCTCCTCGACGTTGACCCCACCCTCGAGCTTTACCGCGGCGGCGCCGCCGTCCTTGATGAGGAGGCCGGCGTTGAGCCTGGCGCTCTTGATGTCGGTCTGGTAGGAGAGGAAGGGAAGATCCGCCACCACGAAGGCCTTGGTGCGCGCCCTGACTACGGCCCTCGTGTGGTAGAGCATCTCCTCCATCGTGACCGGAAGGGTGTTGTCGTAACCGGCGACGACCACCCCTCCCGAATCGCCTATCAGGATCATGTCGATGCCGCAGCCGTCCAGAATGGCTGCCGTGGGATAGTCGTAACAGGTCAGTACCGCGATCCGTTCCCCTTCCGCCTTCATCCTCTGGAAATCGAGAATGGTTTTGCTCTTCTGCATAGCTGCTCCATTGCCTTGTGAACGGTCAGGACTGGCAGTAATAAAACGCAGGCTCGACAACGGCGGCTCCCCCGTCCTTCCTGCCACGCCCCTCATCCGCGACGATAAACACAAAAAAACGCCCTCCGGTGTGGAAGACGCTGTATATAAGAGACGCTGCGCGCACATTGGGCGCATCTCTTGGTCAGCTATCGCTCCCGTACCGGTTCTTTCAAATCCAGGCGGTATTTGCTGCAACCCCGACGTTCGTGACGGCTCCACTTGGATATAGCGGGCCAAAACACCGTTATTGCACATGAGGCTTGTAACACATGAAGGGGATCAAGTCCACCTTTTTCTGGAAATGTTTACATTTTTGAGTCGAAGAGCGCGATGGCAGCCGGGTGCACCGCAGGGATCGGGAGGCTTCAGGGGCGTTGAGGGAGGGTTGGAGAGCATCCCCCTCCCCCCCATTTCTCGAAGGGGGAGAGGTCGCAGGTCCAAAAAAGAAATCGCACACCGGTCATTTGGGGATTATCAGGAAAACTGGCAAACCTAAAAACTGGCAAACCTACTGTGCGCTCGCCCTCATCTGCTCGAGCTCCTTCACCACCTGGCCGCTCTCATCCTGGCGCATTTCCATGTCGTTGAAGATGCTGTCCGCCATCTGGGTGACCGACCCGACGGCGCGCTTGATCTCCTCACCATCTATAGTCTGCCTTCCGGCTGCGGCCGCCACGTCATGGCTCATCCCCTTGACCTCTTCCAGGGCACGCGCGACCGTCTTGGTAGCCTGGGCCTGTTCCTTCGAGGCCTTGAAGATCTGGCTGGTCATGGAGCTCACGTCCTCGATCGACTGGGTCACCATCTGTACCGACGCCGACTGCTCCTCGGTGGCCAGCTTGATCTGCTGGGTCATGTCCATCGCCGTCTGCGAGCTGTCGAGGATGCTGGTGAGGGCCGCCCCGGTCTGGTGCCCGAGCTTCACACCTTTCTTGACCAGTTCCTTGGTGACGGTGACGTTGTCGGCGGCAATGCGCGATTCCGTCATGATCTCTTCGATGATGCTGGTGATCTCGCCGGTGGAAAGACCGGTCTGCAG